>CAYYNG010000067.1:0-8147 GCA_964472435.1 uncultured Hyphomonadaceae bacterium
CGCAGGGTTTGGGCCCAACCATCCCGCAAGAACCCCGAAATCGACGCGGTTTGGATAGATCGGGGAGAGGGCTCGCGTGATGGCCGATTTGCGCGCCTCCCCGCGCGACAAAAGGCGCAAGGGGCGTGGGCTTTGATCGAGCGGCTTAGGCGCCGATGTTTGAAAAGGACGGGAGCACTGCGATGACCGCCGAAACCGATGCGCCGATCTATATCTATGACGGCCACTGCGTCCTTTGTTCGGGCGCGGTGCAATACGTGTTCAAACATGACCGGTCCGGCCGGATCCGTTTCGTCGCCATCACGTCCGCCGAGGGGCGGCGCATCGCGCGTGAGAACGGCGTCGACCCGGACGATCCGCACACGTTCGTTTTCGTCGATGGGCGCGGCGTCGCGCACCTAAGCTCCGAGGCGGCGTTCGAGCTCGCCGAGGCGGTGGGCGGGCCCTGGCGGCTTCTTCGCCCTTTCCGATGGCTGCCGCGGTCCCTGCGCGATTGGGCCTATGCCCGCGTCGCCAAAAACCGCTACCGCTTTTTTGGGCGCACCGAGCAGTGCCTGCTGCCAGACCCGGAAACCCGTGCGCGGTTTACGTTGGTTTAGATGCGGCGAGAGGACCAGTACCCGCAGCTTGTGAGGGCTCGACACGAGCGATTAGGGGCTAGGCTCGCCATACAGCGCCCGCACCCGCGACTCGAGCTCCGGTGTCGCGCCCCAGTTTGAGCAACCGAAACAATCAACCGCCCGCTCGGGATAGTCGACATACAGCTCTGGCCGGCGCGGACCTTCGATCACGGCGAGATGCGCGAAATCCAGGAAGGCGTCGTTTTCAAGTTCGCAGCGACGGGGATCGGGCACGGCGTCCCGGAGGTCGTCAACGATCAGAGCTGCGTCGCCGGTGAGGAGATAGAGCCCGCCTGCGTAGCGCAACGCGGCGTCCGCCTCATCCGGGGTGAGATCCGCCATGTCGCGCCCACCCAACGCGTGGTCCAGCCGGCATTGCAACGCCTCGGCGTAAAAGAGGGCGACGCCGGCGTCGACAGCGTCCCACGCCGCATCGTCGGTTTGCGAGGGGCAGATGCCGTTCCAGGCGGCGTAGTCGGCCTCGAGCGCCGCGTAGCGCGCCTCTTCCGCCCGGAGATAGCGCTCCGTTTCCACAATGCGCCAAGCGAGATAGGCGAGGCTCGCGAGCCCGCCCAAGGCGACGGCGAGGAGCGCAACGCTGACGGGGCGAGCCTTCATCCAGTGTCCAATGCTGGCGATCATGCCGGCATCAAGGGGCTTCGGCATTCTGGGTCAAGTTGATTTCCGCCGCTCAAAAGGCGCCGTGGGTAAGCGACCTTGACGCCTCACCCCTCCGGCACCCCGCGCTCGAGCTCCGCGATCCACACCTCCGCGGCGCCGTCGCTGGGCGCGCGCCAGTCGCCGCGGGGGGAGAGGGAGCCCCCGGAGGTCACTTTCGGGCCGTTGGGGACGGCGGAGCGTTTGAACTGGCTCGTTTGGAAGAACCGCCAGAGGAAGACGCGCAGCCATTTGCGGATCGTGGGGAGGTCGTAGGCGACCTGGTCTTCGGCGTTCATATGCGGGGGCCAGCGGCCGGCGGCCGCGTCGCGCCAGGCGTGCCAGGCGAGGAAGGCCACTTTGCTGGGCCGCGCGCCGAACCGGGTGATGTGGAAGAGGTTGAAGTCTTGGAGGGCGTAGGGGCCGATCACGTCTTCGGTCTTTTGGTGGGGCTCGCCGTCCTCGCTCTCGCCGGGCACGAGCTCGGGGGAGATGGCCGTGTCCAGCACGCGAAGGGCCACCTCGCTCGCCGCCTCGCCGAAAATATGCCGGGTCGCCACCCAGCGGATGAGGTGTTGGATCAGGGTCTTCGAGACCGAGCCGTTCACATTGTAATGGCTCATATGGTCGCCGACGCCGTAGGTGCACCAGCCAAGCGCCAGCTCGCTGAGGTCGCCCGTGCCGAGGACGAGCGCATTGTGCATGTTCGCCAGGCGGAAGAGCGTCGCCGTGCGCGCGCCGGCCTGGACGTTTTCGAACGTGACGTCATAGAGCGACGCGCCCCCGCCCGCGGGGTGGCCGATGTCTTTGAGGGTCTGGGTGGAGACGGGCGAGAGGTCGATCTCTTCAGCCGTCACCTCGAGCGCCTTCATCAGCGCCCAGGCGTTCGCCTTGGTGCCGTCCGAGGTCGCAAAGGCCGGCAGGGTGTAGGCGAGCACGTTCGACCGCGGCAGGCCGAGCCGGTCCATCGCCTGGCAGGCGACGAGCAGGGCCTGGGTCGAGTCCAGCCCGCCGGAGACGCCGATGACGAGTTTGTCGATGCCCGAGGCCGCGAGCCGCTGAACAAGGCCCGCGACCTGGATGTTGTAGGTCTCATAGCAAAGCTGATCGAGCTTCTCATCGTCATTGGGGACGTATGGAAACCGGTCGAGCGGCCGGATCAGGCCGAGATCTTTGGACCGGTCCGGGGCGAGGGTGAAGCTGATCTCGCGGAAGGGCCGCCGCTCGGCGCGGGCATTGTCGCCGAAAGAGGAAAGGCGCGAGCGCTCATGGAGCAGGCGGTCGAGGTCGATATCGGCCATGGCAAGCTGGGGTTCGGTCGCAAACCGTTCCGTCTCAGCCAGCATCACGCCGTTCTCATAGACCACCGCGTGCCCGTCCCAGGCGAGGTCGGTGGTGGATTCGCCCGCGCCCGCGGTCGCGTAGAGGTAGGCGGCGGCGCATCGGGTCGACTGCACTTCGCAGAGCGCGTTGCGATAGCCGGACTTGCCCGTGGTGACATTGCTGGCCGAGGGGTTGGCGAGCACCGTCGCCCCGGCGAGGGCGGCGAAGCCCGAGGGCGGAACCGCGACCCACGCATCCTCGCAAATCTCGATATGGAAGGCGAAGGCGGGAAGGTCCGCCGCGCGGAAGATGAGGTCGGGGCCGAAGGGGACGGCCTCGCCATTGAGCATGAGCGTGCCGGGAACGCCACCGGCCGCGGAGGTGAAATAGCGTTGCTCGTAGAACTCGCGATAGTTCGGCAGATAGGTCTTCGGCGTCGCACCCAGAACCGCGCCGCGATGGATCGCAAGGGCGGTGTTGTAGAGAAGCCCGTTCACCCGCAGCGGCGCGCCGACGACGATGACGGGGGCGAGCTCGCGGGTCTCTTCGATAAGCCAGGCGATGGCCGCGCGCACTTCGTCCAAGAGCGCGTCTTGGAAAAAGAGATCGTCATTCGTGTACCCGCTAAGCCCGAGCTCGGGGAAGACGACGAGGGCGTGGCCGGTCTCGTGGGCGTCTTTGGCGAGCGCGAGCGTCCGCCTGGCGTTCTCCATGGGCCGGGAGAGCGCCAGATGCGGCACGGCCGTCGCCACCCGAGCGAACCCTTGGGCGTAGAGGTTGTGGAAGACGGTCTTAGGCTCGGCCACGGCTTTGTCCTCGGTCCGCGGGCGGACTTTTGCTCATTTCGCGTATATCGGCCGCTCCGCCGTCGGGCGCAAGCGTCGGGCGATTCTGGGAGGGTTAATCGCCGAGCCGGTCCAACGCATCGGCGACCTCCACCGCGGCGGTGACATAGTGGTAAAGCGTGCTCGCGGAGACCGGCCCCGGAACGGGCGCGCCGGCGGCGTCGTACTGGTCTATCCAGCCGCCAGGAAAAGGCCCGGAGAGGTAAGAGGCGAGCAGGGCGTCGATCAGGTCCGCGGCGGTCTCATATTCACTCGAGGCGCCCCCCCGCGCCATCACGAGGCTCGCTCGCAGAAACTCAAGCTGGGGCCAAGAGCGACGGGGGCCGGGTTGAAACGGGCCGCCCGCCGATGCCTTGGTCACCAAGAAGCCGCTCACGGGGTCGCGGCCGATCTCGACGGCGCGGGCGTAGAGGGTGCGGAGGAGAGCGCTGCGGTCCGCCCCATCGTGTTGCGACAGGCGGTCCATCAGCCAAACCCATTCCATCATGTGCCCCGGTTCGACCAGGTCTCCGGCATCGGGGTGGGGCGACCAGTCGTCGTTGAAGTACTCCAGCAGGCAGCCGGTCGTCTGGTCGAAGAGCCGGGTTTCGAACAGCGCCGTCATATCACGTGCCCGGGCGAGGTCCTGCGCCCGCCCTGCGGCCTCGTAGAGCGCAAGGAACGCCTCGAAAAGGTGCATATGCGGGTTCTGCCGGCGAGGGCCCGATGCGCGGGGCAGCGCCTCGACCCAGCCGCCCGCCGGGCTCGCCATCTCTCGATCCATGAACTGCACGATCGCGTCGGCGTCCCGCAGCGCTCCGGGGTCGCCAAGCGCGCGACGGCGCCAGGCGAGCGCGAGGAGGGCGAAGGCTTGCGTGTAAAGGTCGCGCGTCGGGTCGGTCATGTCTCCGCGCCCGTCGAGAATGTAGCCGCATCCCGCCTCCGGGGCGCCCCGAGGCGCGTACACGCGTGCGTCTGCAAACCGCGCCCCCGCCGCTGCGACGGCGCCTGCGCGCGGATGCCAGCCGAGGGCGTGGGCGTGGGCGAAGACATAGATCTGGCGCATCTGCACGCGGACGCGGCGGGGCGCGTCCGCGTCGGGCGCGCCGCTGGCGGTCATCCGTTCATAAAACCCGCCCTCGGCGTCGACGCCGCGATCCGCCCAAAACGGAAGCGCGACGTTTCCGCACCAGTCCAGATAACGCTGGGCGGCGTCGCGAAACCGGCGCGTCATCGCTTACAACAGGTCCTTCCGGCCATGGCCCCGAAGGTGTTCGACCACAGCTTTTACGTTTTGAGCCGCATCCTTATGCACAACAAGGACGGCGTCGCCATCGGCGATCACGATTATATCCTCGAGGCCGATGGCGGCGACGAACGGGCCCTCCGATCGGATGAGCCCGCCCTTGCAGTGGATCGCCAGGGCGTCGCCGTCGATCACCGGTGCACCGGCGGCGTCCCGCAATGCGGCCTTGAGGTCCGCAAGCGCCGCCCAGGACCCGATATCGTCCCAGCCCGCGCGCACCGGCGCGACGACGGCGGCTTTGTCGGTGCGCTCCATGATCGCGATATCCACAGGGGCCGCTGGAGAGGCTTCAAACGCGGCCCGGTCGAGGCTGCGAACGAGGCCGCCGATCTCGGCCTGTGAGTACGCGTCGCAGCAGCTGGAGAGGATCTGGGGCGCAAGGCGTTCGAACTCCGACAGCATCGCGTCGGCGCGGAAGACGAAAATTCCGGCGTTCCAGTAATACCCGCCGGCGGCGAGATAGCCCTCCGCCACCGACCGGTCGGGTTTTTCCTTGAACGCTTCGACTTTGAACACGGTTTCGCCCAGGGGCGCGCCGCGCTGAATGTAGCCGTAGCCGGTCTCCGGCCCGGTCGCCTCGATGCCGAGGGTGACCAGCCACCCCTCGGACGCCGCCGCCGCCGCCGCCTCGATCGAGCGCCAATAGGCCTCCGGATCTTCGATATGGTGGTCGGCCGGCAGAAGAAGAACGAGGCCGGCGGGGTCGGCTTCGGCGATATGCAGCGCGGCCGTCGCCGCGACGGCGGCCGTGTTTCGGCCAACCGGTTCGACCAATATGGCGGCGAGCTCGACCTCCGCCGCCGAGAGTTGTTGCGCCGCAAGATCGTCCTGGCCTTCGCCGCAGATCAGAGCGGGGGGGGCGATCGCGAGGGCGGGGCCGGCGTGGCGCGCTCGGGCCGCGGTTTCTTGGAGCAGGGTGGCCTCGCCCACCAGCGGCAAATACTGCTTCGGCGAGCGCCCGCGGGAGAGCGGCCACATCCGCGTGCCCGCCCCCCCGCACATGATTACCGGGTGGATCACCGTCATAGCCAGCCCTGTCGCGTCGCCGAAAACCCGCCCTGGGTTGTCGCGTTCTTCCTCGCTCCGTGCAACCCCGCGGCGCTAAAGCATGCTTGCAGCCTCGGGCGGATCGGAGGAACTAAGGCGTCCCAAAGCCGGCGGTTGGAGCGCATATGCCGAAATTCTCCGTGGTCATCGTGAATTACAATGGCGGCGATTATATCCAAGGCGCGCTCGACTCCCTTAAGCGGCAAACGCTGCGCGATTTTGAAGTGTTCGTGGTCGACAACGCGTCCCAAGACGGGTCCGCCGACAATCTCGACAGCGAGGGGCTGCCGCGGTTCGAGTTGATGCTGCCCGGTCGGAACCTCGGTTTCGCCGAGGGAAATAACGTCGCGGCGAAACGGGGGACGGGGGCGTGGCTCGTGCTCCTCAATCCCGACGCCGAGGCCGCGCCCGATTGGCTCGAGCGGATCGACGCGGCGATCGCGCGGCATCCGGACGTTCGGGTCTTCACCTCGGCGCAATACGATTTGCACGACCCTGCGGCCCTCGACGGCGCAGGCGATGCGTTCTTGGTTTTCGGCTTCCCATGGCGCGGCGGTTTCGGCCATCCCGTCGCGGCCCTGCCGGGGGAGGGCGAGTGTTTCAGCCCCTGCGGCGCCGGCGCGATCTATCACCGCGAAACCTTTCTCGCCCATGGCGGCTTCGACGAGCGGTTCTTTTGTTTCTGCGAGGATGTCGACCTTGGCTTTCGGCTCAGGCTCGCGGGCGAAAGATGCGTTTTCCTGCCGGACGCGGTCATCCGCCATGCGGGCGGCGGCGTCTCCGGGCGCGCCAGCGACTTCTCAAAGTATCACGGGGCGCGAAACCGGGTGTGGGCGTACCTGAAGAACATGCCGGCGCCGCTGATGGCGCTGACGCTGCCAGGGCATATCGCCATTTCAGCCTATCTTCTGGCCCGGGCCGCCATGACCGGGACAGCGGCGCCGACCTGGCGCGGCATGCGCGACGGGGCCCTTGGTTTGGGCGCGATCCGCCAGCCGTCGCCCTGGTCCCCGCCGAGGCGCGCCGCCTCGATTTGGTCGATCGCCAGATCCATGGCGTGGAACCCCTGGCGCATGAGCGCCCGTCGCCCCCATGTGCGCAAGGCGCGCTAGGCGCGCCAGCTGCGCTCTTCGAGGATCCGGCGGGTGCACGCGATCGCGCTTTGTCGCCAGTGAGGCAACGCGATCCCGTAAGCCGTCTCGATCTTTCGGCAATCAAGCCTGGAGTTCGCGGGGCGCGTCGTCGGCGTGGGGAACTCGGCCGTCGTGATGCGGTCGACCCGCGCCACCGGACCGTCGGCCGCCGCGCTTGTCTCAAACACAGTCTCGGCGAGGTCGGCCCAAACGGCCTCGCCTCCCCCCGTCAAATGAAAGCAGCCGAACGGAGCGCCGTCCCCGTCGGCCAAGAGGCGTTTTGCAACGGCGATCACCCCGTCGGCGAGGTCGAGCGCGTTGGTCGGCGCGCCGAACTGGTCGGACACGACCCCCACGGCCTCCCGCGTCTCGGCGAGCCGCAGCATCGTCTTGACGAAATTCCTTCCGAACGGGCTGTAGACCCAAGCCGTTCTTAAGATCACATGCTGAGGGTTCGCCGCGGCGACGGCCCGCTCGCCGGCGAGCTTCGTCCGGCCATAGGCGCCGAGGGGGGCGACGGGGTCGTCTTCGATGTAAGGCGTCGGCTTGGAGCCGTCGAAGACATAGTCCGTTGAAAGGTGAATAACGGGCAGACCGCGTGCGGCGGCGGCGGCGGACAACGCGCCCGCGCCAGCGGCGTTGACACGTGCGGCGGCCGCTTCGTCGCTTTCGGCTTGATCCACGGCGGTGTAGGCGGCCGCGTTGACGACCACGTCCGAAGGATGCGCGTCCAAGGCGAGGCCGAGCGTTTCGGGCGCGCTCAAATCCAGCTCGGGGCGGCCGATGGTAATCGCCTCGACGCCGTCGCGGGCCGCCCGCTCGGCCAACGCCCGCGCCACCTGTCCGCTCGATCCCGCGACCAGCAGTTTCATGTTCGCTCCCGCGCCGGTTCAACCGTCTTCTCGCCGTGCAGAAATGCCATCGGCTGTCAACCTGATGTTGGAAGGGGTGTTCCTATTGACCGGGGCGTCGCTAGGGTTCTACCCGGCAGCAACTTGGGCGACCGCAAAGGAGCCGGATGCGAGGTGGCGGCGACATGAAGATCTTGATTACGGGAGGGGCGGGCTTTATCGGGTCGGCGGTCGTTCGAATGGCGCTCGATCGCGGCCTTGAGGTCGTGAATGTCGACAAGCTCACCTACGCCGCCAATCTCGACAATCTGAAAGGCTATGGGGACCGAGATGGCTATCGGCATATTCAGGCCGACATTTGCGACGGCGACGCCATCGCCGCCGCG
>CAYYNG010000068.1:0-8116 GCA_964472435.1 uncultured Hyphomonadaceae bacterium
GCCGACATTCACGGCCGGGCGGATGCCTTGATAGAAGAGATCGGTTTCCAGAAAGATCTGGCCGTCGGTGATCGAAATGACGTTGGTGGGAATATAGGCTGAAACGTCGTTCGCCTGGGTCTCGATGATCGGCAAGGCCGTCAGCGAACCTGCGCCGTGATCTTCGTTGAGCTTCGCCGCGCGCTCCAGGAGGCGCGAGTGGAGGTAGAAAACGTCGCCCGGATAGGCTTCCCGGCCGGGCGGGCGGCGAAGGAGGAGCGACATCTGGCGATATGCGACGGCCTGTTTCGACAGGTCGTCATAGATGATCAGGGCGTGCATGCCATTGTCGCGGAACCACTCGCCGATGGCGCAGCCCGTAAACGGCGCGAGGTACTGAAGGGGCGCCGGCTCCGACGCCGTGGCCGAGACCACCACGGTGTAGTCGAGCGCGCCACGCTCCTCGAGGGTTTTCACAACCTGGGCGACGGTCGACCGCTTCTGGCCGACGGCGACGTAGACGCAATAGAGCTTCTGGCTCTCGTCGCCCGTCTGGTTGATCTGTTTTTGGTTGAGGATCGCGTCGATGCAGATGGCCGTCTTGCCGGTCTGGCGGTCCCCGATTACGAGCTCTCGCTGACCGCGGCCGACGGGGATCATGCCGTCGATCGCCTTGATCCCGGTCATCATCGGCTCATGCACGGATTTTCGAGGCAGAATGCCGGGGGCTTTCACATCGACCCGGCGGCGTTCAGCGACGTCGGCGAGCGGGCCTTTGCCGTCGATCGGCTCTCCGAGCGGGTTCACAACCCGGCCGAGGAGCCCCTTGCCGACGGGCGCCGAGACGATCTCCGAGAGGCGCTTGACGTTGTCGCCTTCGCGGATGCCGCGGTCGTCGCCGAAGATCACGACGCCGACATTGTCGGCTTCGAGGTTCAGGGCCATGCCCTTCACGCCGCTATCGAACTCGACCATCTCACCGGCTTCGACATTGTCGAGCCCATAGACCCGGGCGATGCCGTCGCCCACCGACAGCACTTGCCCGACATCGGAGACCTCGGCTTCGACGCCGAAGTTTTCGATCTGGGTCTTGAGGATGTCGGAGATTTCAGCCGCGCGGATATCCATAGGATTACGCCTCTTTCATTGCGGTGTTCAGACGATCGAGCTTCGCCTTCAGCGAGGCGTCGACCAAAGTGGAGCCGATCCGAAGCTGGACGCCGCCGATCAGGGCGGGGTCGGTTTCGGCCGTCAGTTCAACATCCCCGCCCACCGCCTTGGCGAGAATGCCTTCAAGGCGGGCGCGCTGGGCGTCGGTCAGGGTTGTCGCGGTGCGGGCGACAGCGCGGCGGACCCCGCGTTGTTTTGCATAGAGCGCGTCATAGGCGCGCTGAGCATCGAGTATGTCCCGGGCCCGGCCGTTCGCCGCCATCGTTCCGAGGAAGTTCGACAAAAGCCCCGGCAGGCCCGCGGACTTGGCGATCTCGAGCAGAGCCTTTACTTTATCATCCCGGTTGAACCGAGGCGAGGCGAGCAGGCGGCCAAGATCCTCGTGATCGCGAGCCAGATCGGCGAATTCGGCGAAGGCCCGGTGGATTTCAGCTGTCTGCCCTTTGTCTTGGGTCAAGCTGAACAGCGCGCTTGCGTAGCGCTGCGCCGCTTCATTCGCGAGAGAGGCGAAAGCTTGAGCCAAGTCCAGGTTCCATATCGTTTGCGCCGAAAGCCCGGCGCGCCGGGCGATCAGCGGTAAGTCCCGAAGAAATGCCGAATCCGGAGCGATCCCGCCCGCGCCAGGCTCGGAATTCGCGGCGGCTTAGCATGCGCTTTCCCGAGTGACAACAATGCGTCTGAGGCCCGTCGCTGCGATGGTTTGGCGCGGTCTCGGCCGGACGGCTTATAGAAAAGAGTAGGGGTCGATGTCCACGGCGATCCGCTGATTCGCTCTCGGTTTCAGCTTGGCGCGCCAGGCCGCCATATAGGCCGATAGGTCCGCCGTCCGAGGCGCCTGGACCAGGAGCCGCCGCCGGTGCCGGCCGCGCAGGATCGAGATCGGCGCCGGCGCAGGGCCGAAGACGTCGATCCCCTCGCCGTGGGGAGCGGCATCGGCCACCGCGCCGGCGAACGCGTCGGCCTCCTCCGCAGAGGGCGCCGACAAAATCACCGCCGCCAAACGCCCGAAGGGCGGCTGCTCCAGGAGCGCGCGGTTTTGCGTCTCAATCTCCAGAAACCCGTCGCGATCCCCCGCGGCGAGGGCCGCCATCGCAGGATCGTCCGGCTGGTAGGTCTGGATCAGCGCCCGGCCCGGCTTTTCAGCGCGCCCCGCCCGGCCCGCGACCTGGGAGAGCAGCTGATAGGTCCGCTCGCCCGCGCGCAGATCCCCGCCCTTCATGCCGGCGTCCGCATCGACGACGCCGACCAGGGTCAAGCCGGGGAAATTGTGGCCCTTCGCAACGATCTGGGTGCCGATCAGCACGTCCACCGCCCCCTCGGCCATGCGCTCGACGATGCCGCGCGTCGCCTCCCCGCTCTGGGCGGTGTCAGAGGAGAAGATCTCGATCCGCGCAGTTGGGAGAATCGCCCGCGCCTCCTCGGCGACGCGCTCGACCCCAGGGCCGACGCCCATCAAGCTGTCGGACGCTCCGCAGTGGGGGCAGCGGTCCGGTCTCGGAATCGAGTAGCCGGTGAGGTGGCAAACAAGCCGCCCACTATACCGGTGTTCGGTCAGCCAGCTCTCGGTGCCTGGGCTTTTCAGCTTCTCCCCGCACGCCTTGCAGAGGACGAGTGGCGCATAGCCCCGGCGATTGAGGAAGAGGAGCGATTGTTCGCCCCGGGCGAAGGTGTCCTCAAGGGCGGCGGTCAGAGGCGGTGAGAGCCAACGGCCCTTCTCCGGCGGGGTCGCCTTGAGATTGACGAGTTCGATATCCGGCAGCCGCGCGGCGCCGGGTCGGGCCGCGAGCTTCACCCGCTCATAGCGTCCCGCATCGGCGTTTGCGACGGTCTCAAGCGAAGGCGTCGCCGAGGCGAGAACCACGGCCGCTTTCGATAGTTTCGCCCGCATCACGGCCAAGTCGCGGGCATGGTAGATCACCCCATCTTCTTGTTTGAAGGAGCCGTCATGCTCCTCGTCGACGATGATTAGGCGGAGATGGCGATACGGCAGAAACAGCGCCGAGCGCGCGCCGATGACGATGCGGGCGCGGCCATGGGCGGCCTCCCGCCAGGCCCGCCGGCGTTCTTTGTCGGAAAGTCCCGAATGCCAGGCGGCGGGCGGGGCGCCGAACCGGTCTGAGAAGCGGCTGAAGATCGCCTGGCTCAGCGCGATCTCAGGGAGAAGGATGAGAACCTGGGCGGCCGGATCGACGGCGAGCGCCTCGGCGATGGCTTCGAAATAGACCTCTGTCTTGCCCGAACCCGTGACCCCGTCCAGCAGGATCGGCGCGAACCCGCCGGACCGCACGGCCGCGCGCAGGCGCTCGGCGCCGGCGGCCTGTTCGTTGGTCAGCGTTTTGCCGGGCCGGTGGGGATCGGGGTCCGGAAACGGCTGATCGATCGCGGCGCGTTCAGCGTCGAGAGCGCCGGCTTTCGCAAGACCCGCGACGACCGCCGAAGAGACGCCCGCTTCAGCCGCGATCCGCGACGCCGAGGCTGCGCCCAGCGCTTCGGCCGCTCGGAGGGCCCGCTCGCGGGACTCGGTGGTTCTGTCCGGGGGACGGCCCGTCGGGCGGTAGAGCGTCTCCCTCGGCGAGGGCGAAAGCCCGCCCCGCGAGCGGAGCGCCATGGCGAGCACCGCGCCAGGCGAGGCGCACACATAGCGCGCGGACCATTCGATAAAGGTCCGCATCTCCGCTGGCATGGGCGGGGTTTCATAGACGCGTAAGAGGGGCTTCAGCTCCCGGGCGTCCCCGTCGTCCTCGACCACCGCCCAGACGACCCCGGTCCGCTCGACCCGGCCAAGCGGGGCGGACACATAGGACCCCGCCGCCACCTCATATCCGGTCGGGATCTCGTAATCGAACGGCTCGGGGAGCGGCAGCGGGAAGAGGATGCGGGCGATACGCATGGGCGGGGACTCGGATAGATGGCCGGAGGAGTCTAGCGGGGGTCGCAAACACCGCCAAATAGAGCTTATCGACTCCAAAATTTATTGCTTTTCAATAATAATTTACGGCGCAACGCGCTGATTCTATTAGTTTTTAATGTTTTTCAATATGGACTTATTGAAAAACAATAATTTTGGTCTTAGATCCTTTCTGTCGGCGGATGGCGCAGCCCCGGTCGCCGACGGGGAGATCAACCGGCTGCTTTGGTGACTATAGAAGGATCATCACCATGAAACCCCGCCACTATGACGCGTTCAAAGAGGCACGTGCTCCGATTTCGATTGATGAGGGGACCCGCGAGCCGCAGGTCAACGAAATCAGCCCTACGAATGGGATCTCGACCACCCTCGAAGCCGCCGCCGAGCCGAAGCGCCCGGGCGTCCTGGCCGCCCGCCGACGCCGCGCCGCCCGCCTCCAGGGACGGCGGTAATTTGAGGTCCGGTACTCGGCGGGGAGAGGCCGAGCCGAAGGGCAAGAAGGTCTTAAGACCGAATGATGATGATGGCCGGCATGGACATCCTGCCGGCCTTCATCGACCACCTCAGGGCGGAGCGGCGCCTCGCTGACGCCACCTGCGACGCTTACCGCTCGGACCTTTCTGAGTTTCTCGGATTTCTGGCCGTCCATCTCGGCGCCTCCGCCTCGCTCTCGACCTTCCAAACCCTGACCGCCCGGGACCTGCGCGCCTTTCTGGCCAAGCGCCGCCGCGACGGGCTTTCCGACGCCTCGATCGCGCGGGCTCTGTCGTCCATCAAAACGCTCTATCGCTGGCTCGGCCGCGCCCATGGGGTTGAAAACGCCGAGATCGCTTTCGTGCAGGGGCCGAAACGGCCGGCGCGCCTGCCGCGCCCGGTGTCGGTCCCCGCCGCCAAGGAAATGATCGACTCAGCGGACGCCCAGGCGGGCGAGGCCTGGATCGGCGCGCGGGACGCCGCGGTTCTCTCGCTTCTCTATGGCTGCGGGCTGCGGATCTCGGAGGCGCTGAGCCTGACCGGCGGCGATCATCCCCTGCCAGAGATCCTCAGGATCACAGGCAAGGGCGGCAAGGTTCGGCTCGTCCCGGCGATCCCCGTCGTGCGCGACGCGGTCGCTGCATACGCAAAGATCTGCCCCTATGCGCTCATCGCCGAGGCGCCGCTCTTCCGCGGCGCGCGAGGCGGGCCGCTGGGCGCGCGGATCATTCGCGACCGTGTCCAGGTGATGCGGGCGGCGCTCGGCCTGCCCGCGTCGGCGACCCCCCACGCCCTGCGCCACGCCTTTGCGACCCATCTCCTCGCGAACGGCGCGGACCTGCGGGCGATCCAGACCCTGCTCGGGCATGCGAGCCTTTCGACCACCCAAGTCTATACCGGCGTCGACGCCACCCACCTCAAAGCCGCCCACGCCGCCGCCCACCCGCGCGGCTGAGCCCCTGACGCGGAAAATCCACTAGGCGCGGGCGCGCCGGCCACGATATGCAGGCTGTCTTTTGTCAAGCGCCCGAGACCATGCCCGACGCCGGCCAACCGATCGAGACCCAAGCGCCGAAGCCCCACTCAGCCGCGCCCGATCGGCGGTTGATCGAGGATCGGATCGTGCCGAGACTGACGCTTTACGCGTTGCCGCTGGTCGGCACGCACCTGATGCTATCCTTATCGGGCTCCTAGGCGGCGGCCTGGGTCGGGCAAGTCGTGGGACCGAATTGGCTGACCGCGGTGGTGATCTGCAATGTGCTCGTCTGGATGATGCTGATGGCGGCCGTCATGGGCATCGGCACAGCGTCGAACATCTTGATCGCCCAGGCCTACGGTGCGCAGAAACTCGAGCAGCTCAAAACGATCACCGGCACATCGGTGACGTTCGCCTTCGCCGGCGCGTTTTTGCTCTCCGGCCTTGGCTGGATCGCGGCGCCCGCCCTGATCGACCTCATCTCGACCCCGCCTGAAGCGCGCGATTTGGCGACCCTGTATCTGCGTGCGAACTGCCTTTCCGTTCCGGCGGTCATGCCGCTCGTTTTCTTGACCATGATGATCCGCGGCACGGGCGATGCGCGCACACCCTTTGTCTTCACCACCGCTTGGATCGCGATCACGCTGGTGATCTGCCCGGCGCTGTTGACCGGCGCGCTTGGTTTTCCGCGGCTAGGCCTCGCCGGCGTCGCCTATGGCAACTTCGCCGCGGCCGGCCTCTCGCTCCTCGGCCTGATCGCCTACGTGACCCTCCGCCGCCATCCCTTGGCCCTGCGCGGTCGCGATCTCGCGCATCTCGTCCCGGATCAGCGGACCTTCCTCCTTCTCGTCAAACGCGGTTCGCCGATGGGGCTCGAGGGCGTTTTGATCTCCGGCGTCTATCTCGCGCTCCTCGCCATGGTGAACCAATACGGCGCGAACACAGCCTCGGCCTATGGCGCAGGAACTCAGCTCTGGGCGTTTGTCCAACTGCCGATCATGGCGGTTTCGGCCTCCGTCGCCTCGATGGCGTCCCAAAACATTGGCGCAGGCCGTTGGGACCGGGTGAGCGAGCTGGCTTGGAAGGCGAGCCTCCTCTGCGGCGGCGTCACAACGGTGATCGTGGTCCTCGTCTACGCCCTTGGCGAAACCATCTTGGGCCTTTTCCTGCCGGAGGGCGGGGAGCCGCTGCTGATCGCGCTGCGCATCAACCTGCTCGTTCTTTGGAGCTGGATCCCGCTTGCGGTGACCATGGTGCTCTTTGGCGTCGTGCGCGCGAACGGTGCGATGATGCCGCCCACGCTGATCATGGTCGGCTGCCTTTGGCTGATCCGCATCCCCTTCGCCGATCGGATGCAACCGATCTTGGGCGTCGACGCGATCTGGTGGAGCTTCCCGGTCGGGACGGTGAGCTGTGCGGCGCTCGCCTATGCCTATTACCGCCGCGGCGATTGGCGGAACAAAAGCCTCCTCGGCGATGTCTGACCCAAAGCCTCTCGACAAAAGTTGACGCCTGTGTCACTTTTTAGCGAGAGCGCAGGGAGGCGCGCGATGACCGCGATCATAAAGGGCGTCTTCGCCCTCGGACCCTTGCTTTTCGGACTGGGCTTCCTCGCCCCGTTGACCGCCCAAATCATCGAGCGCGCCGGCTGGGTTCCGCCGTTTGAGGCGAGCCCGCTCGCCGTCGGCCTCGCCCTTGGCGGGCTTTGGGGCCTCTACGCCCAGATCAAGGGGAGCTGGCTGTGAACGCGATCACTGATCTTGCCGGCATCGACGATCGCGAACTGATGCGACGCGAACGCGAGATCGCGAAAAGGCATCTCGACAAGTTCCCGACCTTCGCCGTCATCTGGGCCTTCACGAACCTCGCTGTCTGGCTCGCGCTCTGGCCGCTCGTGTTCATGGGGATTATGCCGCTCTGGCTCGCCTTCCCGATCGCCTGCGCGAACGTCACGCTCAGCTACCTGCCCTCCCACGAAGCCCAGCACGATATCATCGCGCGGCCCGGCTCGAAGCTGCGCTGGCTTAACCAGCTTGTCGGCCACCTCTCCACAATCCCCCTCGTCCTCCCCTACCGCGTGGCGAAGCTCACCCATATGGAGCACCACGCCCACGCCAACGACCCCGAGCTCGACCCCGATCATTCAACCCAAGCGAGGAATGGCTGGCGCGCGGTGTGGAAAAGCATCGTGAACCGACAACCCCGGGCCAATGGAGGCTTTAACGCCTATGGCGAGACGCTGAAGCGGCTTGGCCGGGAAGACGTTATCCTCGACGGCGTCGTCTATCAGCTCGTGTTCTACGGCGTGCTCTTCGGCCTCGCCTGGTCCGGCTATGCGATCGAGGCGACGCTTCTGTGGTGGCTGCCGCGCCATTTCGGCATGACCTACATCCAGTTCTTTCTGAGCTGGGCGCCGCACCACCCCGCCGCGACCAAGGGCCGTTATCGCGACACGCGCAGCTTTAGGAGCGCGCTCGGCAATATCGGCTCCCTCGGGATGCAGTACCACATCATCCACCACCTCCACCCCCGCATCCCCCTGTACCGCACGCCCGCCGCTTATTGGGAGATGAAGCCGATCCCCGAAGCGCGGGGATGTGACGTGAGCG
>CAYYNG010000069.1:0-8111 GCA_964472435.1 uncultured Hyphomonadaceae bacterium
AGTGATCCGCCGATTCAGCCTTTGAAGGTGCTCGGCCCGGCGTCGCCGAACGGATCCCCGAAGCCCCCGCCGCCGATCAGGTCATCGAACTGAGCGCCCGCGGGCATCGCGATCGCCAACGCCGCGAGCAGGATGCCGCCCAAAGCCCGAACCGCAACGGCGAGCGCTCGGGGCGAACGGGCACGGAACGCGGTGTGGCTCATGGACATGCTGCCCGGTGAACGTGGCATGGCCCCGGATTGTTTCCACGCCACCCGCCCACCGCCCGGACAGCCGGCCCGCTATCGCGCACCAATCTGCTCCTGATCCTGATCGTTCTCGCCTCTTTTATCGCGCTCGCGCTTGAGACCGAACCTGCGATCAGCCGTGAGCTTCGGCTCGGGCTCCACGTCTTCAACCTTGCTATCCTCGCCGTTTTCGCCGCCGAGTACGCCGTGCGGCTGTGGATCGCAGGCGAAGACCCGCGCTATCGCGGGGTCGCCGGCCGGCTCCGCTACATCTGCACGCCCTATGCGGTCGCCGACCTTTTGGCCTTTCTGCCCGAACTCTTATGGTTGACGCTCGCGCCGGGGGGCGTCGCCGACGATGCAACGCTCACCACGCTGCGGCTTCTGCGGCTGGCGCGGCTTCTAAAGATCGCCCGGTTCATGCCGGCCTTCGACATCCTCGGCGCGACGCTGCGACGCTCGGGCTCCCAGATCCTGACGACGCTCGCCTTCGCGCTGGCGCTCGTCTACGTCTCGGCGGTCCTGCTCTATTACATCGAAGGACGGCTTGCGGGACAGGAAGAGACCTTCGGCTCCATCCCCCGCGCCATCTGGTGGGCGATCGCGACTCTGACGACCGTGGGCTATGGCGATGTCTATCCCGTCACCCCGCTCGGGCGCATCGCCGCGTCGGTCATCGCCCTCGCGGGCGTCGGCGTCGTCGCCCTGCCGGCCGGCGTTTTCGCGAGCGCCTTCTCGGACGAGCTGCGCGAGCGCGAAGAAGCGGGGCGGAAGAAGACCGACTAATGCGTCGGTCTTTCGTTAAACTCCAGACCGTCGCTTTAGGTCCTTGTTTTAGCGCAAATATCCGTTCGCATACGAGTCCGTTTGCTCCGAACTTGCATTAGGGTGGCTATTCGCCCGCCATGGCGAGGATCACCTGGGCGTAGCCGCGGGCCAGCCGCCCCATGTTCTCCACAGAGATCCGTTCATTCGTGCCGTGGAAGCCGGCGAGGTCGACGGGATTCATCACCGCCGGTGCAAACCGATAAATATTGTCGGAGATCGCCGTGGCATAGCGCGCATCCGTCGCGCCAAGGACGAGGCCCGGCGCGACCGGCGCACCCCCGCCCACCGACTGGGCCACGGACGCAAGGACGGCGTAGGCGCGATTGTCCGTCGGCGAGACCGGCGAGGCGGCGCTGCCGATCCCCTCGCCCACCGGCTCGATTGTGATCCCCTCGATGCCGGCGGCGACGGCGCGGGCATGGGCCAGCACGTCCTCGGGCGTGTCATTGGGATGGATGCGGAAATTGACCACCGCGACGGCGCGTTGGGCGAGCACGTTTTCCTTTGCAGATCCCGCCAACATGGTTGGCGCGGTCGTCGTCCGGATCATCGCGTTGCCCGCTGGAATGCCTGCGAGGGCGCCTTCCACCGCGCCCTGGAAGGCCCACATGTTCGCGAAGGCGAGGCGTTGGGCGAAAGGCATGTCGGCGGCCGCGGCGCGGAACAGCTCGGAAACCGGCGGTTTCGAAAAGTCGGCGGGCATCTGGTTCTCGTCGAGGGCGACGACGGCGCGAGCCAACCGCACGGCGGCCGAGTTTCGAGGCGGGGTGGAGGAATGCCCGCCTTCCCCGGTGGCCGTCACCTGCAGCGAGATGTAGCCTTTCTCCGCGACCCCGATAAATCCCATCGCCGCGCCGGTCACGGGGGAACGGGCGACCACCATGAAGCCCTCGTCGAGCACCATCTCCGCCCGAACGCCGCGCGATTGAAGCAGCGCCATCGCCGCCTGGGCCCCCGAGCCCGAGACCTCCTCGTCATGGCCGAACATGAAATAAACGGTTCGCCGCGGCGCGAACCCGGAGACCGCCAGGGCCTCGGCCGCCTCCATAAGGGCGACCAGCGAGCCTTTGTCGTCGATCGCGCCGCGGCCATAGACGTACCCGTCCAGGATCTCGCCGGCGAAGGGGGCGCCGGTCCAATCGCCCTCCGTGCCGATATTGACGGGCACGACGTCTTGGTGCGCCATTAGAACAATCGGATCGAGATCGGGGTCGGAGCCGCGCCAGGTGAAGAGCAGCGAATAGTCGGCGACCAGTTCGAGCTCCATCGCCGCATGGGCGGCGGGATACGTCTCAGCAAGCCAAGCGTGGAGATCGAGCCAGGGTTGTTCGCGCCCGGGGGCGGGATCGCCGGCGGCGAGTGTGATGGTGCGGAAGCCAATCGCCTCGCGCAGGTGTCGCGCGGCGGCCTCGGCCGAAATCCCGGGCGGCTCCGGCAGCTCGACCGTCGCGACGTCGGAGGCTCCGCCATAGTTCATGGTGCGGATCAAAAGAACGGCGGCCAAGACGACGATGATCGCGCCGAGGCCGCCGATAAGTCTTGTGGCCATTCCCATGGTCTTCCCCTCGCCGGCTTCCGCCAAGGGGCCTGAAGGCCGCCCGCCGGTCAAGGCCGCGGCCGATCGCGGTTTAGTCGATGTCGCGGGTCGCGATGATGCGTTTTCGGCCGAACTGGTCGACGCGATAGGTCTCCCAGCCAATATGCTCGCCGCGCGCGTTGAAGACCTTGGTGGTGAGAACGTCTCCCTCGAGCGACCGATTCCGTCGGCTTTCATGGAAGGCGGTTGCAACCGGGTCGGCGTGTTTCGGCGGACCGAAGACGGCGGCGCTGCGGCGACTGAAGCGGGGGCCGAAGACGTCCCGGCCGTGGAAGGTGGGGCCGTGGCGCGCGCCGTCGCGGGCTACTTCGACCGGCGCGAGACCAAGGGTGGCGGCGGCGGTGTTGCGATAGCTGGCGGCGGCCGTCGCTGGATCTGCGATGTCGCCGATCTCCGCGAGCGCGGGAGCGCCGAGGGCGGCGGCGACGGCGGCGGCCGCGGCGGTTTTGGCGAAAAAACGGATCATCGGTCTTTCCTTTCCGTTGGCGCGCAGGCGACGCGGGCTCGGCTGTTGATGATCGGAAGGTGCGAACGCCCGCGGGGGGGCGGTACCCACAAGGATCGGATAGGACTTATGCACAGCAGTGAATGTTTGATCACAAGCACGTTCGGAATGACCGCCGCTGCAAACGGCGGTTCTCCGGTCTGTCTTAAGCCGGGCTCGGTCTAGTAGCGACGGCCGCTGAAACGGCGGCTGGAGAAACCGCGGCGGCGGACCCCGCCTTTGAACCCGCGGGATTTGAAGCTCGGCGATTTGAACCCGCGGCCTGCGAAGCTCTTGCTACGGAACCCGCCCCGGAAACCGCGGCTGTGAAACCCGCGCGACCGAAAGCCGCCGCTGCGGAAACCGCGGCCGCGGAAACTGCTGCGTCCGCGGAAACTGCTGCGTCCCTTGAATCCCCGGCCGCGGCTGAACCCCCGCCCATGGCGGCTCCCGCTCACGGTCACAACGTCGACTTCGGCGCCAGCGAAAGAGAGGCCGGCCGGCGCGGGCGCGCGGTCGAGCAGCGGCGCGTTACGCGCCTCCGCGGCGCCGGCGTGCGGCGCGGCCGCAATGGCGGCGGCGGTGAGAATGGCTAAAAAAGTGTGCTTCATCGGGGTCTCCTCTTCGGCGGCCCATCGCCCTCCAACGACGTAAGGAGATCAGAGCACGGAAATAGACGGCGCGGAGACACAAGCCCGGCGCGCGGCCTCATATTCGCGTGAGAACGGCGAGCGCCTAACGCGGTTCTTCAAGCAGGAGATAGAGCACGTTATCGGTGAAGCCGGGGTCCGAGGTCAGGCCCAAATGGTTCGCAAAGACGAATTGCACCGCCGTCCAATCGATGGGCGAACGCAGAGTTGGCCGCCACTCGCCGTCGAGCCGTTCGTCCATCAGCGCGCTGGCGCGGAGCACCGTGCCGTCGCCCGGCGCGGTGTCGATCACCTTGATATCGCCCGTCTCGCTGTCGACGGAGACCAGGCTGGCCGTCGCCTCGGCGTCGCCGGCGACCAGATAGAGGCCAAGCCCCTCCGGCGGGTCGGCGGGAACATCGATCGCTTCTTGAAAGGTCTCGGCGCGCCAGAGGATCGTCTCCTGCAGCTCCAGCGCGATCTGGCGGCGCGCTTCGGGATCGTCCACGCCCTCGACAAAGGCCTCTAGAAGCCGCTCGGTGCGCTGATCCCGCGCCGCGAGACCCCAGCCGAACCGCTCCCAGAGTTCAGGGTCGAGGAGATCCTCGACGGGCTTTTCGGGGTCGCCGTCCCATACCACCAACCGGTGCCGAGACCGGGGCAGGAGCTCGAAAATCGAGGGAAAGGTTCCCAAAAGCGCCGATGGATAGAGCGGCAGGATCGGCCGGCCGACATCATAGCCGTTCACAAGCTGATCCAGCGCGGAGAGCGCCCCGGCGTTCGGCGTACCGATCAGGATGGCGCGTTCGACATCTTCAGCCCCCGCCCAGGTGACCTCCGGCGGCTCGCCGTCTTCGCGCAGATCGGCGTCGCCGTATCGAAGGAAGTAGCGGGTGACGAGACCGCCCATGGAATGGGCGACGATATCGAACTTGATCTCGGCGTTTTCGATGCCGTAGCGCTCGCGGTATTCGGCTTGGATATAGGCGCGTTTTTCATCGATGAAGGCTTGTAGGCGCTGGGCGTTCTCCACATTGTCGCGCCGCCAGTCATAGTCGAACTGGAAACAGGTAAAGTGCCCGTCGCCGTAATCGATGGCGTTGAGCCCGAGGCTTTCGTCCCTATAGCCGCCGACGCCGAGGGCCGAGAGGATGCCGACATAGGCTTGGATATCTATGGGGATGCCGAAAAGGTTGACCTCGACTTGCTCGAGAACGCCATCGGGCTGCACGGAGTCGACGAGCGCGCTCAGCGGAAGCCCCTCTTCAACGGGCAAGGCGACGAGCCGCGCATCATCCAAGTCGCGCGGATTGACCGAGGCGCCGCTGAAGGCGCCCCAGACGACACGGCCGCTGTCGGCGTCCACGAGCCGGGTGCCGAGAATGCCGGGAATCACGATGACCGGGTTGCGGTCCGGCAGGTGGTATTGGGCCGAGCGCTCGTAGATCACACGCAGCTCCGCCGTCGGCGCGGCGCGCTGGGTGATGCAGCCGGCCAACGCGGCGGCGGCCGCCGTCAGTCCGATCATCCGTGTTGCCTTCATATCCTGCGCCCTCGCCGCTTTCCGGGATCGAGCCTCGCCGAAGGCCCTGGGCTTGTCCAGCGACCCGCCCGCCGCCGCGCCCATTGCGCAATGCGCCGGGCCGGCTAGTGTCTGCGGGCCATGCACATCCGACACCTGCTCCCCGCCGCCGCCCTCGCGCTGAGCGCGTGCCTCAGCAACGAGGCGCAGGAGCCAGCGTCGACACCGACGGAGGCCGCATCCGTGGACCTGCCCCTCGAACGCCTTTTCCAGTCCCCCTCGCTCTCGGGGCCCAGCCCGCGGGCGGTGGCGTTTTCGCCGGACGGCGCGCTGGTCACGTTCCTGCGGCCGCGGGACGATGAACAGGACCGACTGGATCTCTGGGCTTACCGGGTCGAAACGGGCGAAGCGTTCATGCTCGTCGATTCAAAGATTCTCGAGCCCGAAGAGGTCGAGCTTTCAGAAGCGGAAAAGGCGCTCCGGGAACGCAAACGCATCGCCGGCACGAAGGGCATCGTCCAGTACGATTGGGACAGCCAAGGTCGGCGGATCCTCGTCCCGCTCGGGGGCGACCTGCATCTTGTGGAGCTCGGCGGCGACGCGCCCAAGCCGCGCCGGCTCACCGAAACCGAAGCCTTCGAGTACGACGCGCGGATCTCCCCCGCCGGCGGGTATGTCAGCTTCATCCGCGAGGGCGCGCTTTATGCGATTGATCTCACGACCGGCGAGGAGCAGCGCCTTACGCCCGAGGCGGATCCGGACAAGGCCATCTCTTACGGCGTGGCGGAGTTCGTCGCCCAGGAAGAGATGAGCCGGTACACGGGCTATTGGTGGGCGGCCGAAGACAAGTATATCGCCTATACCCGCGTCGACGAATCGACCGGCGACATCATCCCCCGGTTCGACATCGCGGCCGACGAGGTGACCGTGATCGACCAGCGCTATCCGCGCGCCGGCCGGCCGAACGCCGTCGTCGACCTCTTCGTCCGGGACATGGCGAGCGGCGATGGGGCGGAGGTGGCGTGGCGACGCGAGGAATGGGGCCCGGCGACGGACCAATATCTCGCTCGCGGGGGATGGAACGGGGAGGCGCTGACTTTGCAGATCGTCTACCGCGACCAGACCGAGATCCGGCATCTTTCCGCCTGGCCTGGCGATGATTGGGCGACGACCGAGTTTCTAACCGAGCGCCAGCCCAATTGGGTGAACCTCGCAGGCCATTACCGCTATCTGGAGAAATCCCGCACCGGGATCGCGACCACGGAGGAGACCGGATTCCGTCATATTGTGGCGCGCAGCGAGGGCGACTCAGCATTCCGAACGCTGACGAGCGGGGACTGGGTCGTCTCCGCCATCGAGGGCGTCGATAAGGATCAAACGACGGTTTTCTTCACGGGCTACAAGGACACGCCGCTGGAGCGGCACCTCTATTCGGTCCCCTTGGCGGGCGGCGAGATAACACGGATCACCGAACCGGGCCGATCCTGGTCCGCCTCCATCGCGCCGGACGGGGCGAGCTTTGTCGGCACATCGTCCGCGCCGGACCAGCCGCCCCAGACCGGGCTCTATCGCGCCGACGGTTCGCTCATTACCTGGATCGAGGAGAACGTCCTCGACGCGGGCCACCCCTACGCGCCCTATTTGGATCGCCACACCTTGCCCGAATACGGCACGCTGGCCGCCGAGGATGGCCAGACGCTCTACTATTCGATCCAAACCCCGCCGGATTTCGACCCAGGCCGGCGCTATCCGGCGATCGTCGAGGTCTATGGCGGCCCGCACGTGCAGCGCGTGACGCGGAACTGGGAGAGTCTCTCAGACCAATACCTCACCCAACAGGGCTATATCGTCTTCCGCCTCGACAATCGCGGATCCTATAATCGCGGCAAGGCGTTTGAGGACGTCATCCACCGCCGCACCGGCGGGCCCGAGGTGCGCGACCAGTTGGTCGGCGTCGAGTGGTTGAAATCGCAACCCTTCGTCGACCCGGACCGGATCGGCATCCAAGGCTGGTCCTATGGCGGCTACATGACCTTGATGACGGTGCTCCAGGCGCCGGAGGGCACGTTCGCCGCAGCCGTCTCCGGCGCGCCGGTCAGCGACTGGACGCTATACGATACGTTCTACACGGAGCGATACATGGACACGCCCCAGAACAATCCGGAGGGCTATGAGGCGTCATCAGTCTTCCCCTATCTCGAGAACCTCGCCACCCCGCTCCTCCTGATCCACGGCATGGCGGACGACAACGTCACCTTCGACAACTCGACCCGCGTCTATGCCGAGCTCCAGGAGATGGGGAAATCCTTCGAGATGATGACCTATCCCGGCAAACGCCACGGCATCCGCGGCGAGGCGCTGGGCATCCACCTGATGCGCACCCGCATGGAGTTCTTGAACCGGCTTCTAAAGGGCGAATAGTGGTTTCGCCTTGGAGGATCCTAGAAAGCCGCCAGACCTTTAAGGACCGGTATCTCTCGGTCCGCACCGACCGGTGCCAACATCAGTCGGGGCATATCGTGCCGACCTATCATGTGCTTGAGTTCACCCCATGGGTGACGATCGTGCCGATCACCACGGCCGGCAACATCGTGCTCGTCCGCGAGTACCGCCATGGCGCGGGCGAGGTGATGGTGGGCCTGCCCGGCGGGGTCGCCGACCCCGGCGAGCGCGATTGGGCGGCGGTGGGTCGGCGAGAGCTGCTGGAAGAGACCGGCTACACGCCCGCTGACATGGTCCCGATCGGCACTTGCTACCCTAACCCGGCGACCCAGACGAACGAGCTCCATTTCTTCCTCGCCCTCGGCTGCGAACGCACCGCCGG
>CAYYNG010000070.1:0-8047 GCA_964472435.1 uncultured Hyphomonadaceae bacterium
GAGCTTCTTTTTCGTCGGGGTGACCTTCGCCCTTTATATCGGCATCGCCATCTGGTCGCGCGCCGGGTCGACCGATGATTTTTATGTCGCCGGGCACGATGTGCATCCCACCGTCAACGGTATGGCGACAGCGGCCGACTGGATGTCGGCGGCTTCGTTCCTCTCTATGGCGGGCCTTATCGCCTTTTTGGGGTATGGCGGCTCAGTCTACCTGATGGGCTGGACGGGGGGCTACGTGCTGCTCGCCCTCTTGCTCGCGCCCTTCCTGCGAGAGTTTGGCAAGTTCACCGTGCCGGACTTCGTCGGCGACCGGTACTATTCCGTCGCAGCCCGCCTGATCGCCGTGCTTTGCGCCCTGTTCGTTTCCTTCACCTATATCGCAGGGCAGATGAAGGGGGTCGGCGTCGCCTTTTCCGGCTTCCTCGGCATTCCGTTCGAGTGGGGCATCATCATCGGCATGGCGATTGTTTTTTTCTACGCCACCCTCGGCGGCATGAAGGGCGTCACCTATACCCAGGTCGCACAATACGTCGTGTTGATCTTCGCCTACACGGTCCCCGCGATCTTCATTTCGCTGATCATCACGGGAAACGCGATCCCGCAGCTCGGCTTCATCTCCAACGCGGCCGGCACCGAAACACCAATGCTCGAAAAGCTGAACACGGTGGTGACCGATCTCGGGTTCCGGGAATACACATCCACCAACAAAGCGATGATCGACATCCTCGCGATCACCGGCGCGCTGATGTTCGGCACCGCTGGTCTTCCGCATGTGATCATTCGGTTCTTCACCGTTTCCAGCGCCAAAGCGGCGCGGGTTTCGGCGGGCTGGGCGTTGGTATTCATCGCCCTTCTCTACACCACGGCGCCAGCCGTAGGCGCGTTCGCCCGACTCAACTTCGTCGATACGGTGAACGAAGCGACCTACATCACCGATGACGAGGACTATGCGCTGCGCGCCGCCGAAATTGAGGCGGAAGGCGGCGTGCCCGTCCCGTTGTGGTACAAGAACTGGGAGCAAACGGGCCTCCTCGCCTTCACAGACCATAACGGCGACGGGGTGATGCAGTATCGCGGGCCAAACGCGCCCGACGGGGTGCAGAACGAGGTGGAGCCGAACCGCGACATCTTCGTGCTCGCCAATCCGCAGATCGCGCAGCTGCCTGGCTGGGTGATCGGGCTGGTGGTCGCCGGCGGGATGGCCGCGGCGCTGTCCACCGCGGCGGGGCTGCTAATGGTCATCTCGTCCGCCGTCAGCCACGATCTCTGCCGCAGGACGTTCTTCCCCGAGATGAACGATAAGACCGAGCTTCGGGTTGCGCGGGGCGCCGCCGCCGGCGCGGTGATAGCTGCAGGGCTGCTCGGCCTCTTCGCCAGCCAACTGGGGATCGTCGCCCAGGTCGTGGCCTTCGCCTTCGGCATAGCGGCCGCCTCGCACTTCCCGATCATCTTCCTGGGCATCTTCTGGAAGCGGATGAACAAAGAGGGCGCGATCGTCGCCATGCTGACCGGTCTTCTAACCACCGTCGCCTACATCGTGTACTTCAAGTTCATGCATGTGGTCCCGGAAGGCGGTCGGATTGAGGACGCCTATTGGCTGGGCGTTTCGCCAGAAGGCATCGGCTTTGTCTTCATGTTCCTGTCAGCCGGCGTCGGCGTCGCCACGGCCCTCGCAACCGAGGCGCCGCCACAGGACGTGCAGGATCTTGTCGACGATATCCGGGTGCCGGGTACGCGGCGGCGCCATGGTTCGGTCGACAAGGACATGGCCCCCGACCTAGCTCCGGCGGAATAGAGCGGAGGGCCGTCCACTGCTCGCTCCGCTAAGGGCGGCCTCACCGCGAGGCCGCCCTTTCGTTCTGGGTGGCTATGCCTCCCGCCGCCTCCGCCCATGCTTGATCGGCCGCGCTTTTGCAGCAATCCTGCATTTCGGGAGAAACCATTGATATCCCTGTGGATCATCTTCCTTGCGACAGCGGCCTATATGATCGGTTTGTTTGTCGTCGCCTGGCGTCGCGACATGGCGGCCGGGCGCACGGGTTTTCAGCAGAGCCCGATCGTCTATGCGCTCGCGCTTGCCGTCTACTGCACATCTTGGACCTATTACGGGGCCGTCGGCACAGCCGCCGCCAGCGGGTGGGACTTTCTGCCGATCTATCTCGGACCGGCGCTGGTTTTTCTGTGTCTGCCAGGTTTGATCGCGCGGATCGCGGATGTCGCTCAACGCGAAAGCATCACGTCCCTCTCGGACTTTCTCTCCGCGCGTTATGGCAAAAGCCGCGCCGTCGCGGCATTAGCGACACTGGCGGCCGTCGCAGGCGGCGTGCCTTATGTCGCCCTCCAGCTGAAGTCTGTCGGCGCGAGCTTCCAAGCGCTGGCGAGCGGCCAGGACGGCGCCGTGGCGGAGCCTCCAAATGAGACAGTGTTCGTAGTGGCTTTGGTCTTGGGGCTGTTTGCGATCCTATTCGGCGCCCGACAGACCGATACGACGAAACATTTTGCCGGACTGATGCTGGTGCTGGCCATCGAAGCGGTCATCAAACTCGCCGCTCTCATCGCCGTCGCTGCGCTTTCGGTCTGGCTGCTATCGACCCGTGGCGTCTTAGAGACCCAATCGGCCGCCGCTGTCTTCACCGAAACCGGCCCATCGGGACGCTTTATCACCATCACGCTGCTAGCTATGGGCGCCATGATCTGCTTGCCCCGCCAATTTCATATCGCAATCATCGAACGTCGATCGGAGGGTGATGTCGGCCGCGCACGGTGGCTTTTTCCGGCTTATATGGCCGCGACAAGTCTTGTTGTTTTGCCGATTACGCTGGCAGGCTTGCAAGCGCTGCCGCCCAGCGCCGCCCCCGACCTTTATGTGCTTAGCCTCCCGTTGAGCGAGGGCCGCGAGCTCTTGGCGCTTTTTGTCTTCTTGGGCGGGTTTTCGGCGGCGACCGGAATGGTCATCGTCTCAACCATCGCGTTGTCGACCATGGTCACGAACGATTTGTTATTACCCGCCGTGATGCGTACCGGCCGGTTCGATCGGTTGGCGGGCGCGGCTGGCATCCGCCTCCTTTCGCTCCGCCGAACAGTGATCATGGCGATTCTGGTTCTCGCCTACGGCTATTATCGCTTGGCGGGCGAGACCGAGGCCCTGGCGCAGATCGGGCTCTTAGCGTTCGCCGCGGCGATCCAGTTCGCACCGGCCCTTATCGGAGCGGTCTATTGGAAAGGCGGACGCCGAGACGGCGTGATCGCCGGGCTGTCGGCCGGCATGGCGGTTTGGGCCTATACGCTGGCGCTGCCCGCGATTGTCGGGCCGGAAACGATGCGGACGGCCGTACCGACCGCGCTTGCTCCCCAGGGGCTTTTCGGGTTCGATTTCGGCGATGGCCTGACCCACGGGGTTATCTGGAGCCTGGGTGTGAACGGGTTTCTCTTCATCCTGGTATCGACGCGTGCGCGGGAGCGGCTGCGCGACCGCATCCAGGCCGCAGCCTTCGTTGGCGATAGCGCGGGCCGAATCGCCGAGCCAAGGCCGGACACAGTCCCGGCGGCGGGGGTCACCCCCGACGGGTTGAAAACGCTCGCCGCCCGCTTTCTGTCGACCGAGGCCGTGGACCACGCCTTTGCGGCGTTTGAAGCCGACATGAGGGTGGCCGCCGCCGGCGACGCGCCGGCGGACTGGCGCTTGGTCCAAAGAACCGAGCGCCTGCTCGCGAGCGCCATCGGCGCGTCATCGGCGCGGGTTGTCATGTCGTCTGCGATCGGTGGCGCGAACGTCGCCCTGGGAGACCTGCTTTCAATCCTCGACCACAAGACCCAAGCTGAGCGGTTCGACCGGCACATGTTGCAATCGATGCTGGAAAACATCGCCCAGGGCGTGAGTGTCGTCGACCAAGATCAACGCCTCGTCGCCTGGAACAGCGCGTACGTGGATCTCTTTGATTATCCGAAGGATCTGGTTCGCTTAGGCGAGCCCGTGTCCCGCCTGATCGAATACAATATTCGTAAGGGCTGGATCGATGGCGACCCGGCCGAGGAGGCGCGCCGGCGCATCGCGCATATGAAGGCCGGCCGCTCTCACCGATACGAGCGGCGCAACCCCGACGGCCGATACTTGCGGATCACAGGGCATCCCATGCCAGGCGGCGGATATGTCACGACCTTCACCGACATCACCGAGGACAAACGCCGAGAGGCGGCGCTTGTCGAAGCAAATGAGCGCCTCGAGGAGCGGGTGGCTGACCGAACGCAGGAGCTTCAGGATATGGCGGTCGACCTTGACCGCGCGAGGGCGGATGCCGAAGGCGCGAACGCGTCCAAGACGCGCTTCTTGGCGGCCGCAAGCCATGACCTTCTCCAGCCGTTGAACGCCGCCCGGTTGTTTCTCGGGGCGCTGCGCGATCGGCGGCCAGATGACGCGGAGTTGGTCGAGAAAGCCGATCGAGCCGTTCGGTCCGCCGATGACCTCCTAAAAGGATTGCTGGATATATCCCGGCTCGACCACAGCGATGTGGCGGCCCATCCCGTTGTATTTCCCTTAGCGCCGCTCCTTGAGGATCTGGCCGACGAAGCGGCCCCAATGGCCGCGGAGGCCGGTTTGAGCCTGCGTGTCGCGCCGACGCGGCTCACCGTTCGCGCCGACCCCGATTTTCTTCAGAGCATTCTACGTAACTTTCTCTCCAACGCCCG
This sequence comes from uncultured Hyphomonadaceae bacterium, assembly GCA_964472435.1. Classification (GTDB taxonomy): domain Bacteria; phylum Pseudomonadota; class Alphaproteobacteria; order Caulobacterales; family Hyphomonadaceae; genus CAYYNG01. Next base: position 4,687 of record CAYYNG010000070.1, read on the forward strand.
GCGTTATACGCGATCGGGCGGGGTTCTCATCGGCGCGCGCCGCCGGAGCGGCCGTGTCCGCATCGAGGTGTGGGACACCGGGCCTGGCGTGCCGGAGGCCAAGCAAGCGGCGCTCTTTGAAGAGTTCCAGCGGTTTGACGATGTTGATAATCTCGGCGTTCGCGGGGCGGGGCTTGGGCTGTCGGTCGCCCGTCGCATGGCGAACTTAATGGGCGCGCGGATCGGTCTTCGTTCCTCGTTGGGCCGCGGGAGCGTCTTTTATGTCGAGGTCGACCGGGCCGACACGCGCGCTGGCGGCGCCCAGCATCGGAGAGCGCCGAAGAGTCCCGCCGATCGCTCAGACGCCCTTGCGGGGCTGCGCGTGCTCTGCGTCGACGACGAGGCGACGATCCGCGATGGCATGCGGGCGCTGCTCACAGGTTGGGGATGCCATGTCGCCGCCGCGTCCGGCGATGCCGACGCCCGACAGATCTCAGCGGGCCAGACGTTTGACGCGGCGATCGTCGACTTGCAGCTCGGCGACGGGGAAAGCGGCCTTGCATTGATCGACGCGCTTTGCGAACAGTTCGCCGCGGCGGGAGCGATCGCGCTTCTAACGGCCAATGCCAGCCACTGGGTCGAGCAAGCCGTGAAAGACAGGCGGGTCCGGCTGCTGCACAAACCCGTTGAACCCGAGGCCGTTCGGGCGTTTCTCCTATCCGTTCGAGCCGCTGCGCAGACCTACGCCGCCGAGTAATCGTCGAGGGACGTCGCTTTCTTGAACGCGAGCAGGGCCTGGGTGCGGTTGTTCGCGCCAAGCTTTCTGAAAATCGCCGTCATGTGCGCTTTCACCGTGGCCTCGGAGATTCCCATCTCGAAGGCGATTTGCTTGTTGAGAAGCCCCGCCGCGAGGCCCGACAGCACGCGTCTCTGGGCGGGCGTTAGGCTGGCGACGCGGTGGATCGCATCGTTCGCCGGCGATAGGCCGGCGACCTCAGGGTGCCACTCGCCGCCGTCGAGGAGGGCGGCCAAGGCCTCGCAAAGCGCTTCGGGCGAGCTGCTCTTCGGAAGATAACCCCGTGCGCCGAGCGACTTCGCCGTCCGATACGCATTTTCGCCCTCCGTCGCCGAAACGATGACGACCGCGAGGGTCGCGTCGTGGGATTGGATGCGGGCCAAGCCGTCGAAACCGTTCGCATCGGATAGATTGAGATCGAGCAGCACCAGGTCCGCCGGCGCCTCTGCAAGCGCTTGAAGCGCTGCGCCGACTCCATCCACGACGCGAATCGAGGCGCCGCTCGGCCGCGCTTGGGATACGGCCATGGCGAGCGCGTCTCGAAACAGCGGGTGATCTTCGACGATCAGCACCTCAGGCTGCGCCGCCATCCTACTCCTCCCAAACATGACGATCCGGTTGTTCCGGATTCTCATAAGTGAAGTCTACGAATCGACGAAAAATTGTCGAGCCGTATTCGACCTTTGTCTTAGGACCAATCGCCAATAGCGGCGCGAGCGCCCTCCGCAAATACTCGGTCGAAAGAATGCGGAGGAAAACATGGGCCGAGCTTTTAAGTATTTGCTCGCATCGACCCTTGCATCGACCAGCGCGCTCGGAGCCGTTGCCCAGACAAGCTCCCGCGCCGAACTTGAGGCGCGGATTGATGCGCTCGAGGCGGCGATCGCCGAGCTGCGCGTCGAGCTGGACGCCGACCAAGAGGAGATCTTGCGCATTGAGCAGATGGCGGAGACGAACGCCGAGGAGATCGTCTCGGTGAACGCGCTCACCATTCCCCGGGCGACAGGCTTTCGCGTCGGCGATACGACCATCAGCCTGGGTGGGTTTATCGACCTCGACACGCACCTTACCTACCTTTCGGAAGGTTCAATCGACTCCGGCTCGATCGCGCGCGACATCTTTATTCCCGGCGCCACGCCCGTGGGAGGCGAAAGCACCACGATCGCCGATTTCACGGCCCAATCGAGCCGGTTCTTTTTATCGGGCGCCCGCGACGTCGGGGGCAAGCAGCTCACCGGCTATATCGAGCTCGACTTTCTTGGCAGCCTCCAAGGCAACGACCGGGTCACCAGTTCGTTCGCGCCGCGTTTGCGTCGAGCCTATGTCGACTACAACAATCGCTGGCGGCTCGGACAAGAGTGGTCGACTTTCCAGAACACGTCGGCCATCCCAGAAAGCGCGAGTTTCCTCGTCCTCTCCGACGGCCAGGTCTTCGTGCGCCAGCCAATTATCCGTTACACCCGCGGCAACTTCCAGTTCGCGCTTGAGAACGGCGACACCACGATAACCGACCCCTTCGGCGGGGGCAGCATCGAAGCGGACGCCAATTTTATTCCCGATCTCATCGCTCGCTATAATTTGCGCGGGGAGTTCGGCAACGTCTCCTTCTCCGCGATAGGCCGGCAATTGCGCCTTGAGGGCGAGGGCGAGCAAGAGCAAGCTTTCGGTTACGGTTTTAACGTCGCCGGACGCCTGAACGTCGGCGAGCGCGACGATATCCGCTTCAACTTGGTCGGTGGCGAGGGCGTTGGCAGATATGTCGGCCTGAATGCGATTGACGGCGCTGCGCTCGACCCCGAAACGGGCGAGCTTGAGGCGATCCCGGTCTATGGCGCCATGGTGGCCTATCGCCATCCCTTCAATGACAGCGTGCGGATCAATCTCGGCTGGTCCGGTCTGTTCGCCGAGAATCCAGACTTCGTTCCTGGCGCCGAAACCCAGTGGATTCAATCGGCCTACTCGGCGCTTCTCTGGGACGTGGTGCCGCGCTTCACCGTCGGCGCCGAAGTCCTGGTCGGCCGGCGACGGCTCGAAAATGACGATGAGGGCGACATCGCCCGGTTCACCTTCTCAACCCGGTACTCATTCTAATGGAAAGGACGATCCCATGGACGGCGGCGGCGTAATGACGAGCGATGAAGCGATCTATCCCGTGCCCGAAGACGTCAGGGCGATGGCGAAGCTCAACGCGGACCAATATGCGGAGATGTATGCGCGCTCGATCGACGACCCAGAGGGTTTTTGGGCCGAGCACGGTCGGCGGCTCGATTGGATAACGCCTTACACGAAGGTCAAGGACGTCTCATGGGACAGAGACAACCTCCACATCCGCTGGTTCGAAGACGGGGTCCTGAACGTCTCGGCCAACTGCATCGACCGGCATTTGAAGACGCGCGGCGATCAAGCGGCCATCATTTGGGAAGGCGACCACCCGGACCAGTCTGAGACGATCACTTACCGCCAACTGCATGAGCGGGTCTGCCGCTTTGCGAATGTGCTGAAGGGCCTCGGCGTCAAGAAAGGCGATCGGGAGACGATCTATCTGCCGATGATTCCCGCCGCCGCCTACGCCATGCTCGCCTGCGC
>CAYYNG010000071.1:0-8015 GCA_964472435.1 uncultured Hyphomonadaceae bacterium
GCACTTTGAAGTCGATCGAGCCCCCCCACATCGTCGCGATCCAGGAAAAGATCTTGATCCCGGTCGGCACGGCGATGACCATGGTCGCGGCGACGAAATAGGCTTTGAGATCCACGCTCATGCCCACGGTGAACATGTGGTGCGCCCACACCAGAAAGCCGATGACGCCGATCGACAGCATCGCATACGCCATGCCGAGATAGCCGAACACCGGCTTCTTGGAGAACGTCGAGATAATGTGCGACGTGATGCCGAAGCCGGGGAGGATCATGATGTAGACCTCGGGATGGCCGAAGAACCAAAACAGGTGCTGGAACATCACAGGATCGCCGCCGCCCTCGGGTACGAAGAATTGCGAACCGAAGTTCCGATCGGTCAGCAACATCGTCAAAGCGCCGGCGAGAACCGGCAGCGCGAGCAGCAAAAGCGCGGCGGTGATGAGAATCGCCCACGCAAAGAGCGGCATCTTATGGATGGTCATGCCCGGCGCGCGCATATTGAGGATCGTGACGATGAAATTAATCGCCCCGAGGATCGACGCGATGCCGGCGGTGTGCAGCGAGAGGATAACCAAATCCATCGCCGGGCCGGGGTGTCCCTTCAAGCCGGAAAGCGGCGGATAAAGCACCCAGCCGCCGCCGAAGCCGTTGCCCTGCGTTCCGCCAGGCACGAACATCGACGTCATAAGCAGCGCGAAGGCGGCCACAGTCAGCCAGAACGAGATATTGTTCATACGCGGAAACGCCATGTCGGGCGCGCCGATCATGAGGGGCACGAACCAATTCCCAAAACCGCCGATCAAAGCCGGCATCACCATGAAAAAGATCATGATGAGGCCGTGGTAGGTGATCACGACGTTATAGAAATGCTTCGCCGAGTTGATCGCCGCATCGCCCTCGCCGGCGACAAACTGCAAGAGCGGACCGATCCCTGGCTCCGCTAGCTCCCAACGGATCAACCCCGACAGAGCATAGCCGACGATGCCGGCGGTCAGAGCGAAAACGAGATAAAGGGTGCCGATGTCCTTGTGATTCGTCGAAAAGAGCCAACGCGAGGGGCTCCATATCGACGGCCGGTGATCATCGTGCGCGCTGTCGAGGGTGATTTCGTCCATAGGCATGGCTGGTCTCTCTCGGCTTTAGTTCGCTTGTGCGAATTTTGTGTCGGGAAGGGGGTCGATCGTCGCGACCCGCGCGGCGGCGGCGTCTAAATCCCCGCTCTGGATCAATTCGATCCAGCTATCGAATTGCGTCTGCGGCACCACCCGCACCTCGATCGGCATGTACGCATGGTTCGGCCCGCACAGCTCGGAACACTGCCCGTAATAGGCGCCGGGCTGATCCACCTTGAACCAACCCTCGTTCAACTTGCCAGGGATCGCGTCGGTCTTAATGCCGAAGGATGGCACAGTCCAAGAGTGGATGACGTCGGCGGCGATTGTTTGGTAGCGGATGTAGCGGCCAGCGGGGACGACCATAGGGAAGTCGACCGAGAGATTGCGGATACCGTCGGACGCGTCGGTGCTCAGGCCGGTGTGCAGCGGGTTGGAGACGAATTCCGCAGGGAAGCCGTCCGCATCCGTGAAATCCGGATAGATATAAGTCCAATACCACTGATGGCCTTGGGCTTTTACAGTCAACCAACCCTCTTCCGCCGCCGCAGCGTCTGCGCCGCCTTGACTTGCGATCCGCTCCAGATCAGGCGCTTGATCGACTTTGTAGAGCAGCGGAAACGAAAACGCGGCGATCACGACCAGGATCAAAACAGGGAGCGCGGTCCAAACCACCTCCACGGTCGTGTTGTGCGAGAAAGATGCGGGCTTTGGGTTCGACCGTCGGTTATATCGCACAATCACATATACCAAGAGCGCGAGCACGAGAACCGAGATGCTGCCGAGGATCGGCATCATCACGCGATCATTGAAGAAGGTAACCTGCTCAGCGAGCTCCGTCGCCGCTGGTTGAAACCCAATGCCTCCGTTTTTCGGCACGGCGGCCTGAGCAGCTGACGCGCCCAAACCCACAAGCGCCAGCATTGCAACTGCCCGCACGCTTCGCTCCTTTGTTCTCGGCGTTCTCCGCCCTTTGAGCGATTACTTATCGTGATGCGCCGCGACGACCTAGCCCTTAAGCTGAACGTTATTGTCGCAGCGTTCCGGCTGCTGTCTTTTGGACATCGGTTATGATAGTTTTACGAAATCAATAAGGTTCGCCGGATTGGCGAAGAAGCACGGAGGAGCGAAGAAGATGAAACGGTTTGTTGCTGGGTGTTTGTTCCTTGGCGCAACGGCGCTGGCGGCCCCCGCCGGGGCGCAAGTCCAAGTGATTGGCGGCGGCCTCGGCCAACAGTGTTTCGAATTGGCCAGCATTGCACGCGACGGCGCCTCCCATGGCGACGATGTCTGCACCAAAGCCCTTCGTCATGGTCGGTTGGACCGCCGCTCGCGCGCAGCGACATTTGTGAATAGAGGCGTTCTGCGCATGCGCGCGACGCGATACGAGCAGGCGCTGAACGATTTCGACCGGGCGATTCGTCTTAAGCCCGAGCTTGGCGAAGCGCACCTCAACGCGGGCGCCACCCACATTTACCGCCAGGACTTCGGCGCAGCGATCGCGGAGCTGAATGTTGCGATCGAGAAAGAGAGCCGGGACCTGCACGCGGCCTATTATAATCGCGCCATCGCCCGCGAACGCAGCGGCGATGTCACGGGCGCTTACTATGATTTCCAGATGGCCCTCGAGCTCCAGCCGGACTGGGACCTTGCGTTACAGCAACTAGAAAGGTTCTCGGTCGAAGAAGCGCCGGTGAATGGCGACGACGCCCTTGTCGACGCAGCCTAACGCGCCCATTGTCGAAGGGTTATGGAACAAACACCCCTGCCCTTCGACGCCGCAAAAGCTCAATCGGTTCTCGACGACGCCGTCTACGGCGCCGACGATGGCGAACTTTACATCGAGCGCTCTCGATCGGAGAGCTTCCTATTCGACGACGGGCGGCTGAAGTCCGCCTCCTTCGACACGGAACAGGGTTTCGGGTTGCGGGTCGTGTCCGGCGAAACGTCGGGCTACGCCCATGCCAGCGAACTGACGGAGGCGGCGATCACCCGCGCCGGCGAGACCGCCGCCGCGGCGAAAAGAGGAGGGTCCGGCGTTTTGGGCGAGCCGCCGCGGCCGACCAATCGCCGGCTCTACGCTGCGGTCGATCCCACGGACACGCCGGACTTCATCGCCAAAACAGCGCTGTTGAGCGAAATCGACGCGTGGGCGCGCGCAAGGGACCCCCGCGTGGTTCAGGTCTCCGTTTCGCTTTCAGGGTCGCAGAACCAGGTCGACATCCTCCGCCCTGGGGGCGCGCGGTTTCAAGACATCCGCCCGCTCGTGCGATTAAACGTGTCCGTCACGCTTGAGCGGAATGGTCGACGCGAAAGCGCGTCGTCCGGCATCGGCGGCCGCGCGGCCTACGACCAGTGGATCCAGCCTGATCGCTGGAAAGATCTGGTTGAACGCGCGCTTCGGAAGGCCTCGGTCAATCTCGACAGCATCGCCGCACCCGCCGGCGAAATGGAAGTGGCGCTTGGGCCCGGATGGCCAGCGGTGCTTCTGCACGAAGCGGTCGGCCACGGGCTCGAGGGCGACTTCAATCGCAAGGGCACAAGCGTTTACGCAGGCCGGATCGGCGAGCAAGTCGCCGCCCGCGGCGTGACGGTGGTCGACGACGGCACGATCGAACACAGGCGAGGCTCCCTTTCGATCGACGATGAGGGCACGGAAACCCAGCGGACGGTTTTGATCGAAGACGGGGTCCTCAAAGGCTACATGCAGGACCGGCAAAACGCGCGGCTCATGGGCGTCGCGCCCACGGGCAACGGTCGGCGGGAGAGCTATGACGCCCTTCCCATGCCGCGGATGACGAATACGTTCATGCTCGGCGGAGAGCGTGAGCCGGAAGAAATCGTCAAGTCGATCAAGCGCGGGCTCTGGGCCGTCGATTTCGGCGGCGGCCAAGTCGACATCACCTCAGGCAATTTCGTTTTCCAATGTACGGAAGCCTATCTCGTCGAAAACGGCGAGGTGGTGGCGCCTGTCAAGAATGCGACGCTCATCGGCCACGGCCCCACGGCGCTCGAGCAGATCTCTATGATCGGAAACGATTTTGCGATGGACGACGGCGTGGGCACATGCGGCAAAGCCGGCCAAAGCGTTCCCGTCGGCGTCGGGCAACCCACGGTGAAAGTCGATGCATTGACGGTGGGCGGCGCTGGTTAAAGCAAGTTCGGAGCAACCGGACTCGTTTGCGAACGGAGACTTGCGCTAAAACAAGGACCGAAAGCGACGGTCCGGCGTGTAACGAAAGACCGACGCTTTAATAGGGGGGTCTCTCGGGACTGTGATCGCGCTGGAGCTCGCTTGCGGTTCTGGGAACGCCCATATCGGCCTGTAGACGTTCGAGCCGGTTGAGGCCTACCCCATGAAACGACATCTCGCCGTAATCGGGTTTGCAATGTTTTTTTCGCTGTCGTCGATCGCTGACCCCGCCCCCACGATTTCAGCCCCGCTGGCGCATCAGCGAACCCAGTCCGGCGAGCTGACTTTGATCGATGTGCGCGAGCCGCACGAGTGGGCGAGCACCGGCCTTCCCCAAGGAGCCGTCGGTGCGACGCTGCAGGACGAAGACTTCGTGGACCAAGTGCTGGCCGCGGTGGGCGGCGACAAGTCCGCACCGATCGCGCTTTCCTGTCGGACCGGCCGCCGATCGGAGCGCGCCGCCAAAGTCCTGTCAGAGGCAGGTTTCACCGACGTTTCGAACCTGCGCGAGGGCTTTGTCGGCCGCACAGGCTCCGGTCCCGGTTGGAAAGCGCGAGGGCTCCCGGTCGAGAGCTACAACGTCGACTAAAGCATCGGTTTATCGTTACACGCCAGACCGTCGCTTTAGGTCCTGGGTTTAAAGCAAGTATCCGTTCGCAAACGAGTCCGGTTGCTCCGAACTTGCTTTAGGTCGCCGGCCGTCCGGTGGTCGTCGTCCTGATTTCACCCGCGCTGGTGCCCGCCGCCATGGGCTCGCCGATCTCGGACTGGCCCGCCAATGCATGATCCACTCCCTCGTCTGAGAGCGTCTCGAGGTGCATCAATCGCTTTAGCACGGGCGAAGCTGCGAACATCGCAACAGCGACCCCGATCGCAAGCCAGCCGACATTCGAATAAACGTCCAGCACAACGCTCTCGCCGCCCGGCCCCTCGGCCGCCGTCGCTTGCGCAATAAGCGCCGCGACCGCGTTTCCAGCGCCAGAAGCTAGGAACCACGTGCCCATCATAAGGCCGACCATGCTGGTCACCGACAGCCGTGTCATCGCAGACAGGCCGACCGGCGAGAGGCACAACTCGCCCGTGGTGTGGAGCAGGTAGATAAGGAATATAAAGATCACCGGCGTCAGTCCGTCTGAAGCCTGGGCGCCCCAAACGAGCACCAAGAAACCAGCTCCGAGCTGCACGAGCGCCAGACCGAACTTTACCGGCGTCGACGGTTCCATGCCCCGATTGCCGAGCCAGACCCAAGCGCTGGCGAAAACCGGCCCCAAGAGCACGATGTAAATCGCGTTAATCGATTGGAACATCGAGGCCGGCACTTCCCAACCGAAGAGGGTGCGGTTCACTTCTTCGTCGGTGTAAATGTTGAGGGACGATCCGGCTTGTTCGAACAGTCCCCAGAACAGCACCTGGGTGCTGATCAGTATCAGCGCGACGAAAATGCGGTCCCGCGCGTCCCGCTCCAACGTGAAAACGGACCGGTAAAGGATGTAGGACACGGTCAGGGCCCCGGCGACCAGGAGCAACCGGTTCACTGTGCCTTGGTCGCGAACGACCAACCAAATCCCGACCACTCCCAGCGCCGTCGCAAGATAGATGATCCATTCGCGGCTGAGGCCCGCCGCCAGCGGGCGGGTCAAAAGCATTGGATCCCGCGGCTCGCCCGCCCCGCGCAGGGCCGGTTTGCCCCACATGAAGACAACGAGCCCGGCGAGCATGCCGATGCCGGCCGCGCCGAACCCATAGGCCCATCCAAAGGTTTCCCCAAGATAACCCGCCAGCAAGGCGCCGGACGCGGCGCCGAGATTGATGCCGACGTAAAAGATCGTAAACGCGGAATCTCGGCGCTTATCGGTCTTTTTATATAGTTCGCCGACGATCGTGGAGATGTTGGCTTTGAGAAAGCCGACACCAGCAATGATCAATGCGAGACTGAAGTAGAAAATGTTTAGGACGCCTGCGTCCGCGGTCTCTCCTTGTTGAACCGGGTCGCCCTCGACCGCCATGCCGAGATGCCCCAGGACCAACAAGATCGCCCCGAAAAGCACCGCTTTGCGTTGTCCTAAATATCGGTCGGCCAGCACCCCGCCGATCACCGGCGTGATGTATACGAGCGTCGTATACGCCCCGTAGAGACCATAGGCGGCTTCGCGTTCGAACAAAAAGTGCTTTGTGAGATAGAGGACCAAGAGGGCCCGCATGCCATAATAGGAGAAGCGCTCCCACATTTCGGTGAAGAAGAGAACGAACAGGCCCGTGGGATGGCCGAGGAAGGTTTTGCCTTCGGTTCGGTCGGCTGGCGCCGCGGTTGTGTCGGTCATGATCCGCCCTGCACTTGAAATGTCGCTTAGCGTCGAACGCAATTTGCTTTTGCAACAGGAGTTTGACCACGCGTTCCATCCCGCCTCAAGCGCGGAGGTGCTGAAAACCTTTGCACGAGAGCCGTCCCGCCTAGAAAGCGAGCGCCTCGAAAACCGGCTCGACCCGGCCGCCCCACTCCTTGTGGTACCGGTTCAACAAGATATCGGCCGGCGTAAGACCGGTGCTGGCGATCTCATCGAGATCGCTTAGAAAACCGGTTTCATCATCGCCGGACACGCCGAGCTTGGCTCGCGCCTTCAGCCCGTCGCGTGAAATGGTGAGGGCGTCTTTCGCCACGTCCCGCAACGTGCGCCCGCCTGGCGCAGGTGTTCGCAGGCCAAGCGCGGGCACGGTGCGCCGCATCGCTTCCCGCTCGCCGTCGGTCCACTCGGCGACCAGCCGCCAGGCGGCCTCCAGCGCCGCGTCGTCGTAAAGAATGCCGACCCATAGGGCGGGCATGGCGCAGAGATAGCGCCATGGTCCGGAATCGGCCCCGCGCATCTCCAAGAAGCGTTTTAGCCGCACTTCCGGAAAAATCGTCGAGAGATGATCCTGCCAGTCCTCAATAGTCGGACGGTCGCCCGGCACGACCGGCAGCCGGCCCGCCATGAAGTCGCGAAAGGACAGGCCGGCGCAGTCTTGATAGGTCCCGCGTCGCCGGGCGAAGTACATCGGAACGTCCAGCGCGTAATCCACATAGCGTTCGAACCCGAACCCATCTTCGAATACGAATGGCAGCATGCCCGAGCGGTCGGGGTCCGTATCGGTCCAGACATGGCTCCGATAGGAGAGATACCCGTTAGCGCGCCCCTCAGCGAACGGCGAGTTTGCGAAGAGCGCGGTCGACATCGGCTGCAGGGCCAAGGACACCCGCATCTTCTTCACCATGTCGGCCTCGGATGAAAAATCGAGGTTTGTCTGCACCGTGCAACTGCGGAACATCATCTGGTGGCCGAGCCGACCCACTTTGGGCATGTAGGCCTTCATGATGCCATACCGGCCCTTCGGCATCATCGGCGTTTCTTCGAGGCTCCAGATCGGGGAAAAGCCCGAGCCGAGAAACCCGATGCCAAGGGGCTCGGCGATCGCTCTGACCTCTGCGAGATGGGTGTTCACCTCGTTGCAGGTCTCATGGATATGCTCGAGCGGCGCGCCGGAGAGTTCGAACTGGCCGCCAGGCTCCAGCGCGATGGTCGCCTTATCCCGGGCGAGGGCGAGGATGGCGTCGCCCTCATAGAGCGGCGTCCAGCCGAAGCGCTCCACCATGCCTTCCAGCATCTTGCGCACCGAGGCCGTTCCGTCATAGGGCAACGGCTCGAGCGACGCCCGTAGAAACCCGAACTTCTCATG
>CAYYNG010000072.1:0-7953 GCA_964472435.1 uncultured Hyphomonadaceae bacterium
TCTTAGGGAGTTCAACACCTTCTACCATGTCGGGCTCACCCTATTTGCGGTGGTCCTGTCGACCGCAGGCGTCTTGATCGGAATCCAGTTGGTCCTTCCCTACATCTCGATCATGATGATCGGGGTCGGCGTCGTCGCCCTCGCCGGCATCGTGGTGAACAACAACATTGTGCTGATCGACACGTTCAAACGCTTGAAAGAGGCCGGCCGAACAACCGAGGAGGCCGCGCTCGCCACTGCCGCCCAGCGCCTGCGGCCGATCCTTCTGACAACACTCACCACTATTTGCGGCCTGATCCCCATCATCCTGCAAATGAATGTCGACTTCGTCAGCGGCCAAATCCGATTTGGCGACGCCGCCTCGGAATGGTGGGTGCCGCTCGCCACAGCCGTGGTCTTCGGCCTTGGCTTCTCAACGATCATGACACTGCTGGTGACCCCTGTGTGGCTCGCCGCACCGGCCAAGATCGCTCGCCTGCGCGACCGCCTGCTTGCGTCCGCAGGGCTCAAGCGCGCCGGCGCGAACGCAACGCCGGCTGAATAGGGACGCGGCGCCCCGGCGGTCTGCAAATGGAGGGTCGGCGCTCGAAACAGAGATCGGTTTCTCCCGCGCGGTCCGCATTGGAGACGTTATCGCTGTCTCTGGAACAGCGCCGATCGCCCCCGACGGATCGACGATCGGAGTTGGCGATCTTTATGCGCAAACACGCGCATGTCTCGACCTCAGCAGCGCCGCGATCGTTGCGCTTGGCGGTTCCGCGAGCGACGTCCTGCGCACCCCCATTATGCTGACCGATATTTCGCAGTGGAAAGCGGCGGCACGAGCGCACGGCGACATATTCGCCGACGTGCGACCCGCGTGCGCCTTCGTCGAAGTGAAGGGCTTCATCCGGCCGGAATGGCTGGTCGAGACCGCGGTGGATGCCGTTTTCGCTACTTGGTCGGCGGCAGCCCCAACCGGTAAACGCCCTTGAAGTCGGTGGGATCGACCGGTTGTCCTTTGCGATAGATGGAGATGTCGCCGGCCTGGGCCAGCCGAACCGCCTCAGCCCGCACGTCTTTCAAGACCGCCCGCCAGGCGGACCCGCTCACTGCCTTCGCCGCCTCAGAGGGACAAATCGTCTTTCCCGCGCCTCGCGCCGAAACGAGCGTTAGGATCGCCTCTCGCACAGGATTTGACCGAGCGGCGGTTTCGCTCACTCGGTGATCGCTGCGTAGGCCAGCTGTTGGAACTGCGGGCGGATCGGATAGGTCGAGGACGGGATCATCTGGGTCATTTGAATGCCGATGAGATCCTCGACGGGGTCGACCCAGAAAAAGGTCGAAGCGAGGCCGCCCCAGCTATAGCTGCCTGGGCTGCCGGGCTGCATCGCTTCGATCGGGTCTTTGAGAACCGACCAGCCGAGGCCGAAGCCCATGCCGTCCATCCGCGCTTCCGAGAAGGTTTTATCGCCCATCGCCTTCAGCGTCTGTCCGCCCGGCAGGTGGTTTTCCGTCATGAACTCCAAGGTCTTCGGCGAAAGGATGCGCGCGCCATTCAACTCTCCGCCGTTTAGCAGCATCTGGCAGAAGCGGAGATAGTCCATCGTCGTCGCGGCGAGCCCGCCGCCGGCGTTCAGAAGCGCGGGCCGGGCGGCGTAGGCCTTCGTCGCATCGCCCCCAGGGTCCGACACGCTGATCTCTCCGCTCATCGGATTGCGCTGGTAGCAGGTCGGCAAGCGATGGCGCTTGTCGTCGGGCACGAAAAAGTCGGTATCCGCCATCCCAAGCGGTCCGAAGATCCGCTCTTTGAAGAAGGCGTCGAGCGCCTGGCCGGAGGCGACCTCTACAACCCGACCCAAGACATCGATCGAATGGCCATAATTCCATTGATCGCCGGGGGAGAACACGAGCGGAAGCTTGGCGATCCGCGCGCACATTTCTTCGAGCGTCTCATCGGGCCGCGCGATCTTCTCCCGGCGGTAGATCGCGTCGACCTCGTGCTGGAACAGGAAGCCGTACGTGACCCCGGACGTGTGGGTGAAGAGATCCAGCACCGTCATGTCCCGATCCGGCTTGCGCAATTCGGGGCTGTCGGCCGATCCGCCGTCCCAAACCTTCACATCCTTGAACTCGGGGATGTAGCGGTGGACCTCGTGTTCAAGCCGGATCGCGCCCTCCTCATAGAGCATCATCGCCGCCACCGAGGTGACCGGCTTCGTCATTGAATAGATCCGGTAGATCGCATCGTCGCGCAGCGGCGCGCGGCTTTCCCAATCCATCACGCCTTGGATCGAGCGGTGTGCGATCTCGCCCCCGCGGCAGATCAGCGTTTCCATGCAGGGGAGCTTCTTCGTCTCAAGATAGGCCTCGAAGAAGGCGGGAATTCGGGCGAGGCGATCGGGATCTAAGCCCACATGGCTTGCGACACCTGGGTCATAGGCGTTCATTAAAGCTCTCCGCGTTGGGCGGCGCGCGACAGCTCGCGAGCCACGATGATTTGTTGGATCTGTGTGGTACCCTCGTAGAGCCGGAAAATGCGTGCGTCGCGATAAAACCGCTCAATGCCATAGTCGGCGACATAGCCGGCCCCGCCGAAGACCTGAACCGCCCGGTCCGCGACCCGGCCGCACATCTCAGCGGCGAAGAGCTTGCAACAGGAGGCGAGCATGGTCACGTTCTCACCGGCGTCGCGCCGGCGTGCGGCGTCTAAGATCATGCAGCGGGCGGCATAAGCCTCGGCCTGGCTGTCGGCCATCAGCGCTTGAATCAGCTGGTGCTCGGCGATGGGTTTGCCGAATTGAACCCGCTCGAGCGCGTAGTGTGTCATTTCCTGGACGAGCCGTTCAGCCATGCCAGTGCAGACGGCCGAGATGTGGAGCCGGCCCTTGTCGAGGACGCTCATCGCGACCTTGAAGCCTTCGCCCTCGGCGCCGACGCGGTTTTCCACCGGCACCCGGGCGCCATCGAAGTTCACATCGCAAATATGCGCGCCCTGTTGGCCCATCTTCTTCTCGGGCGGACCGACGGAAACGCCCTCCAGATCCCGCGGCACGATGAAGGCGGAGACGCCCTTCCCGCCCGGCGTGTCCGGGTCGGTGCGGGCCATCACCGTGAAAAGGTGAGCCTTGTTCGCGTTGGTGATATAACGCTTGGCGCCTGTGAGCACGTAATGATCGCCGTCGCGGATCGCCTTGGTTCGCACGCTCCCGGCGTCGGAGCCGGCCTCGGGCTCGGTCAGTGCAAAACTTGCGATCAGGTCACCTGAAGCGATGCCGGGCAGCCATTTCGTTTTCTGCTCATCGGTGCCGAACAAGACCAAAGCCTGGCTGCCGATTCCGATATTGGTGCCGGCGACGGACCGAAAGGCTGGGCTTGTGCGGCCAAGCTCCAGCGCAACAAGACACTCGGTCTCCATATCGAGGTCCAGCCCGCCATATTCCTCCGGCACCGCGAGGCCGAAGAGGCCGAGCGTCTTCATCTCCTCGACAATGCGCTCGGGCACCTCGTCATTGTCGGCGACCTCGGCCTCGATCGGCCGGCATTTCTCGGTGACGAACCGGCGCACGGTCTCAACCAGCTGCGCCCGAAGCTCTGCGTCAAACGCCATCTTCCGCCTCCTGCTTTATGTTGTCTGTCCGGCATCCTAGAACCGGGCATCGAAACCGCAAAGAGACAAGGGGCCGCGAATGAAGGCGACGGAGATAAAGGAGGGCGAATTCGCCGGTTGGATGACCTGGCCCGAAGAGCCCTTCGAATACGAGCAGGCGGGTCCCTTCTACTTTCGCGCCGATGAGAAGGGCCCGGTCTGCGCCTTCCGCGTCGAACAAAAGCACCTCAATTCCGGCGGCGTCGTCCATGGCGGGTGCTTGATGACCTTCGCGGACTTCGCGCTTTTCGGCATCGCGCATAGCCAGATTGGCGCCGACGCCTACGGCTTAACCGTTGCTTTTACTTCAGAATTTCTTCACGGACCGAAAGAGGGGGAGCGGGTCGAGGCGCGGGGCGAGGTGTTGCGCGCGGGCGGGTCGCTTGTCTTCGTCCGCGGACTTATCACGGCCGAGGGCCGGCCTTGCCTCAATTTTTCAGGGACGATCAAGCGGGTGCGGAAGGGTTAAACCGTTACGTCCATTGCCTCGCCCGCTGCGAGCCGGTTTCATGCCCCTCGGAGGAAACGGACATGGACCCCTACAAGGAACTCAGCCGGTCGATCGCCGGCAAAACCGCGCTGATCACGGGCGCGGCCAGCGGCATGGGTCGGGCGACGGCGCATTTGTTCGCCCGCGAAGGCGCGAATGTCGCGGTGACAGATCTGAAACAACAAGCGTGCGACGCGGTGGCGGCGGAGATCGAGGCGGCGGGGTATCCGACAGCGAAGGCCTGGGCGCTCGATGTCGGCGACCCAAATGCGATCAAGCGGGTCGTCGGCGAGGTCGCGGATCATTTCGGCGGGCTCGATATCCTCGTCAACAATGCCGGCTTCGCCCTGCCCGGCCATGTCGGCGAAGAGGCCTACGAGGACGCTTGGGGGCCGACAATCAACGTCATGCTAACCGCGCACCAGCGCCTTATCCGCGCCGCCCTGCCCCATCTGAAGGCCTCAGGCGAGGGGCGGGTCGTCAACATCGCCTCCACCGAGGGCCTTGGCGCAACACCGCTCAACAGCCCGTACGTCGCCGCGAAACACGGCGTCATCGGTCTGACCCGAGGCCTCGCCGTCGACCTTGGCCGCGAGGGCGTGACAGTGAACTGCGTCTGCCCCGGGCCGATCCGCACCGGCATCACCGCCGGCATCCCGGACGAGCATAAGGAGATCTACGCCAAGCGCCGCGTGCCCCTGCGCCGTTATGGCGTTCCCGAGGAGGTTGCGCATATGACGCTCAATTGCGTTCTCCCGGCGATGAGCTTTCTCAATGGCGCAGTTATCCCCGTCGATGGCGGGATGAGCATTAAGAACGCATGAGCCTCGCGCTCTCGGTTCTCGACCCCTCGCCGATCTTCGAAGGCCGGACGGCGGGCGATGCATTCGCCGAGACTCTGGCTCTCGCGGACGCCGCCGAGGCCTTTGGTTACAGGTCCTATTGGGTGCAGGAGCACCACAATACGCCGAGCTTTGCGGGGACTGCGCCGGAGGTGCTGCTCGGCGCGCTGGGCGGGCGGACCTCTCGCATCAAGATCGGGGCGGGCGGGGTGATGCTGCCCAACTATTCCCCGCTCAAGGTCGCTGAGCAATTCAACGTTTTGGAGGCGCTCTATCCCGGCCGGGCTGAGCTTGGGATCGGTCGGGCGACGGGGGCCGATCCGCGAGCCTCCGCCGCCCTCCTGGGCCCCGGGGCGCAAGAGTTTCCACAGATGCTGAACCTCCTCCTCGCCTGGCTCTTGGACGCGAGCGGCGAGCGAGCGATGCCGGAGGGCCATCCCGCCAAAGGCATCTTCGCCAATCCCCGCGGGGCACGTCCGGATGTCTGGATGCTCTCCTCCTCCCCTCAATCGGCGGCCTTCGCCGGCGCGATGGGGCTGAAACTCGCCTTCCCGGACTTCTTATCCCCTGGCGGCGCCGGCCCCGCCATCGCGGCCTACCGGGAAGCCTTCGCCCCCTCGCCGTTCGCCGACGCGCCTTACGCCGCCGTCGGCCTCGTCGCCTTATCCGCCGACACCGAGGCCGAGGCCCGAAGAATAAGTCAGACGATGCTCGCCTGGTCGTTGGGCATGGCGGTCCGCCAAGGCCACGCCTTTCAGTCGGTCGCCAAGGCCGAAACAACCCTCAAAAAGGCCGAAATAGACGCGGTTCGCGCCGCCGAGGCTCGCTCCATTGTCGGGGCTCGGAAAGAGGTCGCCGACCGCCTCAGCGGATTCGCCTCTAAGGCGAGGGCTGACGAACTCTTTATCCTCTCAATTGCAGAAACAACGGACGCGCGGATCCGCAGCTATGAGCTGATCGCCGAGGGGCTCGGCGTCCGGCCCTGAGCCTTGAGCTCGCGGAAGAGCCGCCGCTTCTCCCGCCATTTCAGAAGCGACGACGCCGTCAAAACGCCCGACATCAGCGCCGGGGTGAACCCCATGGCGAGCGTGTCCTGCCCGGTGAGATAGAGCCCTTTAATTTTGGTCTTACGCGAGAGCCAAGCGGCGGGGCCGAAACGGTCCGCGTTGAACGCCGCGCCCAACGCCTCGCCTCGCGGCGCGTTTGCGAAGTGCCGCATCGTTAACGGGGTGGAGAGCTCATAAAAATCGACGCGCCCCTCGAGTTGGGGAAACCGGTGGTATAGGAGCCCCAGCATCTTCGCCGACAGCCGCTCTTTGAGCGCGTCATAGTCCGCTCCCCGCGCGCCCCAGGCTGTATCTTCCCACTGGCGAAACGCGTGCCAGGCATCAACATAAGCGATCATCGTCGCCGTCGTCCGGCCCGGATAGGCCTTGGCGAAGCTCGGGTCTTTCATGGAGGGAAAGGCGAAAAAGACGTTCGGGATCTTCGCATCGGCGACATTCTCCGCGAACGCCGCCAGCCCCTCGTTTAGATCCAGGCTCGCGTCCACAATGTGCTCGCCGGGCGTCAGACCAAGCTCCTCAGCCGTGGCGCGGATCCCGACAAACAGATTGAGATGGCAAAGCGAGGGCGCGACCTCCTCCATTTTCGCAAGATACCCGGACTTGTCGGCGACCGCGTCCGGCAGAAGGCGCGTGAACGTGTTCCGCGCGCCAGCGTCGCTGATCACCGCGCCGGCTTCGACCCTCGTCCCATCCGCCAGCGTCACCCCGCAGGCCCGGCCCTTATCGACGTCGATTCTCAAGACATCGGCATAGGCGAACACCTCGCCGCCGTGCGCGGTGATCTCGTCATAGAGCCCTTGGCCGATCATCGCGCCGCCGCCATCAGGGTAGCAGAGCTGGTTGTCGATCACCGAAAGCGCCGATAGGGCGAAAAACGGCAGCTCCCGCGGCGGAACGCCGAAGGCCACCCAGATCGACGCGATACAGGCGATCAGATTCTTATCGTCGAAGTACTCGCCCAGCTTCTCCTCAGCCGAGCGCACGGCCTCGGCAGGCGTTACAGCTTTCGCGACGGCGCGTAGGAGGTCCCCGATGAGCCCAGGCCCTGCGAGCTTTTGGAGCCCAAGGCCGATGCCGGCTTTCCGCGAGAGCGCGCGGACGTCTTCTTGAAACTGAAGAAAGTTCTCCCGCTCGTCGGGAAACGTCTCGCAGAACCAGTCGCGGGTCCGCTCGCCGGCGAGAAACGGAATGCGATATTCCGCCTGGCCCGCCGAATAAACGAACTCGTTCGACATCGGCGTCCAGCGCATGCGCCCGCCGCTGACATAATCGCCGACGGCGGCCGACGGGCTGCCGGGCGTGATCATGTCATTGATAAAATGGAGGCCGATATCCCAGCGATAGCCGGCCCGTTCATAAGAGTGCGCGCCACCGCCGATCGTGTAGTGCCGCTCGAACACCGCGACGGACCGGCCGAATTTGGCCAGCGTCGAGGCCGCCGCAAGGCCGCCGGGCCCTGACCCGATCACGACGACATCGTAGCGGTCTTTGACGCGCTCCGGTCGGTAGCGCCGCCCAATCCGGACCTTGGGCTTGACCGGGGCGACGGACATGGGGCCTAGCCAAGCACCATGGGCTTCACCCGCTCGCGCCAAGCCGCGATGGCGGGATGGTCGTCGTGGGGTTTCCAGCCTGTGAGGCTCGCAAATCCGCAGGTGAGGAAGGCCGTGATATCGGCGATCGTGAACCGCCCGGCGGCGATGAACTCGTTCTCGGCGAGGTGTTTGTCGAGGAACCGGCCGAACCCTTTCGCGCGCTTTTCGTTGGCCGCCGCCCATTCCGGCAGCTGCGGTTTTTCAAGCTCGGCCATAGCCGGGTGGCCGTGGCGGAACTGTTGGGCGATGGGCATCATCCAAGTGAGCTCGATCCGCCGGTCCCACATCTCGATCTTCGCTTTCTCCACGGGGTCGGCGCCCATGAGGTTCG
>CAYYNG010000073.1:0-7845 GCA_964472435.1 uncultured Hyphomonadaceae bacterium
GCAACCACGGCGCTGTTCGCCGCCACGGTCGGCATGATGCAGAACGACATTAAGCGGGTGATCGCCTATTCCACCTGTTCCCAGCTCGGCTACATGTTTTTCGCCGCCGGCGTCGGCGCTTATGAAGGGGCGATGTTCCACCTCTTCACGCACGCCTTCTTTAAAGCGCTTTTGTTCCTCGGCGCGGGCTCTGTGATCCACGGCATGCACCACGAGCAAGACATGCGGCATATGGGCGGCCTTAGGGCTTACATGCCCTGGACCTATGGCGCGATGATGGTGGGCACGATTGCGATCATCGGCCTCGGATATCCCCATTCGCCGTTCGGGTTCGCAGGGTTCTTTTCGAAGGACGCCATCCTCGAGAGCGCCTATGTGGCGGGGGAGGCGGGCGTCGCCTTCGGGACCCTCGCGTTCTGGGCGGGCATCGGCGCGGCGCTGTTGACGAGCTTTTATTCCTGGCGGCTCATCTACATGACCTTCCACGGCCCTCGCGCGGCGCCGGCCCATGGCCACGGCGATCACGGCCATGGGGACCATGCGCCCCATGAATCGCCGCTCGTTATGTTGATCCCGCTTGCGCTTCTGTCGCTCGGCGCGGTCTTCGCCGGGTATCTCTTCTACGATCCGATGTTCCACCACGGGGCGGGCTTCTGGGGCGGCTCGATCTATCATGGACCCGATAACACCGTGATCAAAGACATCGACGCCTTGAAGGAAAGCCATGCGGCCGAATGGGTGTTCTGGGCCCCGATCGTGGTCACCGTTATCGGCTTTCTGATCGCGACCTTCACATATTTGTTCAATCGCGGGATCGGCCAGCGGATCGCCGCCCATAGCGGGCCGCTGCATATGCTGTTTTCGAATAAATGGTACTTCGACGAGCTCTATAACGCGACCGTGGTCCGGGCGACCCGGGGGCTCGGCGATCTTTTTTGGAAGATCGGCGACGGCCGCATCATCAACGGGCTCGGCCCGGACGGGTTCGCCGGCGCGGCTCGCTTCGGCGCCCGCCGGCTAAGCGCGATGCACACCGGCTATCTCTACCATTATGCGTTCGTCATCATCGGAGCGGCCCTTGTGTTGGGCGGGGTGCTCTATGCGCGGAACGGAGGGCTCGGCTGATGGGCGGGTTTCCGATCCTGACGATCCTCACCTTCGCGCCGCTCGCGGGCGCATTTCTGATCATGATCGTCCGCGGCCTCACGGCTGACCAGGCCGATGCCACGACCGGAGGCAAAGCCATGTCGGCCGGCCTCGTCATCACGGCGGGGGCGTTCCTGCTCTCCCTGGTCGTCTTCGCTTTTTTCGATCCGCAGGCCGACGGCTATCAAATGGTCGAGGACCAGCCTTGGTTCGGCGGGATCAAATACAAGCTCGGCGTGGACGGCATTTCGATGCCGCTGATCCTTCTGACGACGTTCCTCACACCGATCTGCATCATCGCCTCCTGGGGCGTGATCAAGGATCGCGTCACCGAATATGTCGTCTCGTTTTTGGTGCTTGAAACGATGATGATCGGCGTTTTCACCGCGCTCGATCTTGTCCTCTTCTATTTCTTCTTCGAAGCGGGCCTCATCCCGATGTTCGTGATCATCGGGGTTTGGGGCGGCAAAGAGCGGCTTTACGCCGCCTTCAAGTTCTTCCTCTATACGCTGCTCGGCTCGCTCTTCATGCTCGCGGCGATCGTCTATATCTACGTCGCCTCCGATTCGACGCCGATCAGCGCCTATGGCGAAACCCTGGCGCAGGATCTCTATTTCAACGCCTTCGGCGAACGGGTCGAGACCACCGATATCGAAGCGATCCAGGGGCTCGCGATCCCCGGCGGGGCGCAGACCTGGCTCTTCCTCGCCTTCTTTGCGTCCTTCGCCGTCAAGCTGCCGATGTGGCCGGTGCACACCTGGCTGCCCGACGCCCACGTCCAGGCGCCCACCGCGGGGTCGGTCATCCTGGCCGGGGTTCTGCTAAAAATGGGCGCGTATGGCTTTCTGCGGTTCTCGCTGCCCATGTTCCCGGAGGCGAGCCTTTATTTCCAGCCGATGGTCTTCGCGCTCTCGGTGATCGCCATTCTTTACGCCTCGCTGGTCGCGTTCCGGCAGACGGACATGAAGAAGCTGATCGCATACTCCTCTGTGGCGCACATGGGCTTTGTGACGCTCGGCATTTTCGCCTTCAACGAGGCGGGCGTGCAGGGCGCGATGTTCCAGATGCTGAGCCACGGGCTGATCTCATCGGCGCTCTTCCTCATCGTCGGGGTCGTCTACGACCGAATGCACACCCGCGAAATCGCGGCCTATGGCGGGCTGTCGCTTCGAATGCCGATTTATGCGACCGTGTTCATGCTGTTCGCCATGGCGAATGTCGGGCTGCCGGGCACCAGTGGGTTTGTCGGCGAGATCATGTCCATGGTCGGCGGCTTCCAAGCGTCGCGCTGGGCGGCTGTCGGCGCGGCCCTCGGCGTGATCTTCTCCGCCGTCTACATGCTGACCCTTTATCGGCGGGTGACCTTCGGGGAAATCACCAATCCCGAGGTCCAGGCGCTCCAAGACGTCTCAGCGCGCGAGATGGCGACGCTGGCGCCCCTCGCGGCCGGCACCCTGCTGTTCGGGATCGCGCCATGGCTCATTTTCAATTTCACTGAAACCGGCGTCGGCCGCGTGCTCGCGCTGTTCGGCGAAGCCTGAGGGAGCCGGCCGATGCTAGATCTCACCGATATCCTGCAAACCGTCGCGCCGGAGCTGTTGATCGCCGTTGCGGGCCTTCTGGGCGTTCTGCTCGGCGCGGCGTTTCAAGACCGGTTCGCCCGCGTGTCTTTCCCCTTCGGCGCGGCCGTTCTGGCCGGGGCCGCGGGATTGACGGTTCTATACTATGAGGGCGGCGTCGCGTTCGGCGGCTTGGTGGCGACCGGCCCGTTCGTGAACTTCGCGAAGGTCGTCGCCTATCTCGCCGGCGCCGTCGCGCTTGTGATGTCGGAGGGGTTCCTCGTTCGTCATGGCACGGTGCGTTACGAATACGCGCTCCTGACTTTGTTCGCCGCCCTCGGCATGGGGGTCGTCCTCTCGGCGGATGACTTGATGACGCTCTATCTCGGCGTCGAAACCCTCAGCCTCTCATCCTATGTGCTCGCCTCCTTCCACCGCGACAGCCTTCGCTCGGCGGAGGCCGGGCTGAAATATTTCGTGCTCGGCGCCCTCGCGTCCGGGCTTCTTCTCTATGGCTCCTCGCTTGTCTACGGCTTTGCGGGAACGACCGATTTCAGAGGCATCGCCGAGGCCGAACTTGGCATTGGCGGCCTCTTCGGGCTGGTGCTGATGATCACCGGGCTCGCCTTCAAAGTCTCGGCCGCGCCGATGCATGTCTGGACGCCCGATGTTTACGAGGGCGCGCCGACGCCCGTGGCGGCGTTTTTCTCGGCTGCGCCGAAAATGGCGACGGTGGTGATGTTTGCGAACGTGCTCTTCACCGCCTTTGGCGATGTGATCGAGGACTGGCGTATGATCCTCGCCATCATCTCCGGCGCATCGATGCTGATCGGCGCGTTCGGCGCGCTTGCGCAGAACAATATCAAGCGCCTGCTCGCCTATTCCTCGATCGCCAATATCGGGTACGCCCTCGTCGCGGTCACCGCCGGCCAAGCGCTTGGATCCCAGGCGCTTTTGGTCTTCATGACGCTCTATGTCACCGCCTCGCTCGGTCTGTTCGCCGGCGTGCTCTCGATGCGTCGGGAAGGGGGCATGGTGGAGGATGTGCGCGAGCTTTCGGGCCTCGCCCGCTCGCGGCTCGGCGTCGCCATCGCGCTCACGGTTCTCATCCTTTCCGTCGCCGGCATTCCGCCGCTTGGGGGGTTTATCGGCAAGCTTGAAGTGATCGACGCGGGCCTGCGCGCCGACCTCTTGCCGCTCGTGGTCCTCCTGATCCTCAGCACCGTCGTATCGATGGGCTATTATCTCCGCCTCATCGCCATCATGTGGTTCAACGATCCGGCTGAGTCGTTCGAGGCGACCGACGCGTCGGTCACGATGACAATGTACGGCACGGCGTTCCTCTGTGCGGTGGTCTTCGTTCTCTTTATCAACCAGCTCATCACGCTCGCCGGCGGCGGCGCCCCCGGCCCCCTGTGAGGGAGCCCTGGCCGGCCGTGTGGCTGGACGAGGTGGACAGCACCAATGAGGACGCCAAGCGACGGGCTTCGGCGGGGACGGCGGGCCCGATTTGGATCGCCGCGCGACAGCAGACCGCCGGCCGCGGCCGCGCGGGGCGGTCCTGGGTCTCGCCGCTCGGCAATCTCTATGCGACAGCGCTCTTTCCCTTCGAGCGGGCGCTTGCTGACGCCGTGCGGCTTCCATTCGCTGCAGGTCTGGCTGTCGTCGATGCAATCGAGCGCCTCGCGCCGAGCGGCGAGCCGCGTTTGAAATGGCCGAACGACGTGCGGGTGGGCGGCGCAAAGATAGCGGGCGTCCTTGTCGAGTCCGGCGAGACGCCGGGCGCAAGTCGATGGATCGCGCTCGGCATCGGCCTCAATGTCCGCTTCGCGCCCGAGGACGCCGGACAGGCGGCGACGTCGATCACCGATTTGCGCGGCGATGACGCTGTGCGCCCCGAGATCGCCCTGGACGCGTTGCGCGAAACGTGGCCACCCCGGCTAAATCAAGCGCTGGCGGATTTTCCAGCAACCCTCGCCGACTGGCGGGACCGCGCGGAAGGCCTCGGCGCCAAGGTCTCGGTCAACGCACCGGAGGGCCTTCTTTCAGGCGTCTTTGAAGATCTCGCCGCGGACGGCGCGCTTATCTTGAGGTTGGCGAATGGCGAGCGGCGCATCATAAGAGCCGGCGATGTCGCGCTGGTACGCGAGGTAGACTGATATGTTGCTTGCAATCGACGTGGGAAACACGAACGCGTTGTTCGGACTGAACGACGGAGAGCGTTGGGTCGCCCAGTGGCGCAGCGCGACCGACTCCACGAAAACCGCCGACGACCACGCGGTGTGGCTGAGCCAGCTCTGCCGGCTCGAAGGCATCGCCTTCGGCGATATCGACGCGTGCGTCATCTCCTCCGTCGTGCCTCAGGCCAAGTTCAATTTCCGCAACCTCGGCCGCCGATACCTCAACCTCGAGCCCATGTTCATCGGAGACCCGAATGTCGAGCTCGGCGTGCCCATCCGCATCGATCGGCCCGAGCAGGTGGGCGCCGACCGGCTCGTGAACGCAATCGGGGCGCACATGGCCTATCCCGGACCGCTGATCGTCGTCGACAGCGGCACGGCGACGACATTTGACGTCGTCGGCGCGGACGGCGGCTTCGAAGGCGGGGTCATCTCCGCAGGCATCAACCTCTCTCTGAAGGCGTTGCACGACGCGGCCGCGAGCTTGCCGCGCATCGCCATCCAGCGCCCGCCGCAGGTGATCGGCCAGGACACGGTGTCGGCCATGCAATCGGGCGTCTTCCTCGCCTATGTCGATCTGATCGACGGCATCGTGCGCCGCATCAAGGCGGAGTACGGCAAGCCCATGACGGTCATCGGAACGGGCGGGGTCGCCTCGCTTTTCCAGGGCGAGAGCCAAGAGATCGACGAATTCGACCCCGATGTGACGATCCGCGGCCTTCTCGAAATTCATCGGCGGAATAGCTAAGCGCCCATGGGGAACCGACACGAGAACGAACTTGTCTTCCTGCCCCTCGGCGGGTGCCAAGAAATCGGCATGAATTTCAACGCCTACGGCTATGGTCCGGCGCATGCGCGCAAATGGATCATCGCCGATTTGGGCGTCACGTTCGGCGATCACACGACGCCGGGCGTCGATCTGATCTGCGCCGATCCCGAATATCTCCTGGGCGAAGACATCGAGGCGATCTTCTTCACCCACGCCCATGAAGACCATATCGGCGCGGCCGGCCTTCTTTGGCCGCAGCTGAAGGCGCCGATGTATGCAACGCCCTTTACGGCCCAACTCGTCGAAAGCAAGCTCGCCGAACGCGGGTTACTGACCGATCCCTTGAACACGGTGCCGATGGGCGCGACCGTTGAGGCGGGGCCCTTCAAGGTCCGCTATGTCACGCTGACCCATTCGATCCCGGAGCCCAACGCCCTCGCGATCACGACCCCTGCGGGCGTGATCCTCCATACCGGCGATTGGAAGATCGACCCCGATCCGGTGCTCGGCGACGGCCTTGACGACGACACGCTCACGGCGCTTGGCGATGCGGGCGTGCTCGCCATGGTGTGCGATTCGACGAATGTTTTCGAAGACGGCGAGGCGGGCTCCGAGGCGACGGTGCGGGCGACGCTCGCCAAGCTGATCGCCTCCCTCGAGGGCCGGGTGGCGGTCACCACTTTCGCCTCGAACGTCGCCCGGGTCGACAGCATCGTCGCCGCCGCCGAGGCGTGCGGGCGCAGCGTTTGCCTGGTCGGCCGCTCCATGCACCGGATCACGGATGCGGCGAAGGCCGTTGGGCTCTTGAAGAACGCCCAAGCCTTTGTCGACGAAGAAGAGGCGGGCTACCTGCCGGCTAACAACATCCTTTACCTGTGCACGGGCAGCCAGGGCGAGGATCGGGCGGCGCTCGGCCGTATTGCGCGGGGCGAGCACCGCAATGTGGTGCTGGGCGAAGGCGATACGGTGGTTTTCTCCTCCCGTGTCATTCCCGGGAACGAGAAAGGGATCTTCGCGCTTCAGAACATGCTGGCCGACAAGGGCGTTCGGATCATCACCGACAGGATGACGACCGAGCCGATCCACGTCTCCGGCCATCCCTGTCGCGACGAGCTCCGGCGCATGTATGGCTGGGTGCGGCCGAAGATCGCCGTGCCCGTCCATGGCGAGCGGCGGCATACGTTGGAGCATCGCGAATACGCGAAATCCCTGCAGGTGAGCGAAGCCGTGTCCCCGCGGAACGGCGAGATGGTCCGCCTTGCCCCAGGGCCGGCTGAGATCGTGGACGCTGTGCCCGCCGGCCGGCTGCTGCTCGATGGCCATGCGCTGGTGCCGGAGGACTCTGCGAGCCTCACAGAGCGCCGGCGGCTCGCCTATTCCGGCGTCGTCCATGTCGGCCTTGCGCTGACAGACGACGGTCGTTTGGTCGACGGCCCGCTCGTCACCGCCCGCGGTTTCTCCGAACCCGACGGCCGCCCCGCCGAGGAGTCCCTCGACGCGCTGGACGAGGCGGCCGAAGCCGCGCTTGATCGGATGAAGCGCCGCCAGCGGGAGGACGATGACGACGTGGAGAAATCCGTGGGCCGCGCCGTGCGCAAGGCGGCCGAAGAGGTGTTCGGCCGCCGTCCCGTTGTGGATGTGGCCGTGCTAAGAGTGTGAGGGAAGGAGGCGAGACCCATGAAAATCGGACCGCTCAACCATGTCGGGGTCGCCGTGCCCTCGATCGAAAAAGCCGCCCAGACCTATAAAGATCTCTACGGCGTCGAGGACGGCGACGTCACCGAACCCGGCGATATGCCCGAACAGGGCGTGCGCTTTTGTTTCGTGAACCTGCCCAACAGCCAGATCGAGCTGATCGAGCCCCTGGGCGACGCCTCGCCGATCCGGAACTTCCTTCAAAAGAATCCGAAGGGCGGTCAGCACCATGTCTGCTTTGAGGTGCCTGACATCCACGAGGCGAAAGCCGAGATGGAGCGCCGCGGTGCGACAGTGCTCAATGAACCGCGCATCGGCGCCCATGGCACGCTGATCATCTTCATCCACCCGAAGAACTCCGACGGCGTGCTGATCGAGCTCATGGAGACGCCGAAGGGCGATCACTGATGGGGTGGGCGGGCCCCAGCGTCGTGTTCGTCGTCGGCTGGTGGTTGAGCCTCTTCTTGGTGCTGCCGATCGGGATCTGGAGCCAGGT
>CAYYNG010000074.1:0-7677 GCA_964472435.1 uncultured Hyphomonadaceae bacterium
GCAACGTGCGATGGGCTTCGTTTCGGTGGCATCAGCCGAAGTCGGCGAGCCGCAGCGGCAGGTCGCGATAGGATTTCTGTCCCTGCTTGAACACTTCGACATGGGCCGGGCAGTTCATCGGCTTGATTGCCATCAGCTGGGCTTCGGCGGGGATGTGCACCTCGTCGCCGTCCGTGCCCGGTTCGAAGTCCGGCACGACGAACATGTTCTGGCGGAACTTGTCCCAGTGGCCCGACCGCCGCCAGAAATCGCTGTCCATCAGCTGGGGCGTCCTGATCTCCTTGTAGCCGGCCTCGGTGACGCGGCGACGGATATACGCTTCGACTTGCAGCCAAACCTGGTAGCCTTTGGGATGCCAGAAGACCGATCCTTGCGCCGCGGGGTCGAGGTGGAAGAGATCAAGCTGTTGGCCCAGCTTTCGGTGATCGCGCTTTTCGGCTTCTTCCAGACGCGTGAGATGCGCCTTGAGCTGCTTCTCGTCGGCCCAGGCCGTGCCGTAGATGCGCTGGAGCATCTCGTTGCGGTGATCGCCGCGCCAATAGGCGCCCGCCAGCTTCATCAGCTTGAAGGCTTTGGGCAGCTTGCCCGTGGACGGCAGGTGCGGGCCGCGGCAGAGGTCGAACCATTCGCCCTGGCGATAGACCGTGATCGGCTCGCCCGGCGGGATGATGTCGTCGATAATCTGGGCCTTGTAGTCCTCCCCGATCGCTTTGAACGTCTTGATCGCCTCGTCCTTGTCCCAAACCTCGCGGACGATCGGGTGATCGGCGTTGACGATCTCCGCCATTTTGGCCTCGATCGCTTCGAAATCCTCCGTTGAGAACGGCTCGTCGCGCGCGAAATCGTAATAGAAGCCGTCCTCGATCACCGGGCCGATCGTCACTTGCGTGCCGGGGAACAGTTCCTGGACCGCTTGGGCGAGGACGTGGGCGGCGTCGTGTCGGATCAGCTCCAGGCCGTCGGGGTCTTTCGCCGTGATCAATTCGACAGCGGCGTCGCCTTCGAGCGGGCGGACGAGGTCGTAAAGCTCGCCGTTCACACGGGCGACAAGCGCCCTTTTCGCAAGGCTTTTCGAGATGCTTTCGGCGACGTCAAGGGGGCTTGCGCCGTTCTCATAGTCGCGGACCGAGCCGTCGGGGAGGGTCACATGGATCATAGGATGGTCTCTATCGCGTTCAGGGGCGCGTTCAAGGCGCGGGCCGCTCATGGGTCCGCCAATCGCCATAGCGCCACGGCGCCCAGAAGGGCGCATCGGGTTTCACCTCAGGCACGGGGTCCCAGCCCGACGAGCCGCCAGGGCGGCAGCGAAGAAGCCGGGCGAGCGTCATCCACCCTCCGGCCCAGACGCCGTGCCGACTGACCGCGTCAGCTCCGAACTCCGAGCAGGTCGGCGCATGCCGGCATCGAACGCCGAAGGCGTAGAAGACCGGCGACAGGGTCGACTTGTAGGCGCGCAAGGCGCCGCGGGCCGCTTTGCCGCGAAGCTCGGACATTGGTGCGCTCGTCTCCGCGAAGTGCAGAGCCTTTCAGCCTGAGATTTACGTGGGAGCGAGGTGGCCCGCAATCGCAGGGCCGCGTTACGCCGCGCTCGGCTCGGATGCGGCCGGCGCGGCCTTGCGGGTTCGCGCCGCTTCAATCGCTGCGACGGCGGCCTCGAACGCGAGGAGCGTGGAGGCTTGCCGCGGCTGATAGTCTGCGACGCCGGCGAGGTGGCGCAGCTCATAAAATCGGCCGTTCGGGGGCGCGGCGCCCTCTTTCAACATCGCCCGAAGGGCGTCGCGCGCCGCGCCGATCTCAGCAACATGGGCCCCGATCGCATTCCCAGCCAAAATGGCCGTCGCGGCTTGGCCGAGCGCGCAGGCCCTAGGCTCGACTGCGATCGCCGCGATCCGCTCGCCGGCCGTATCCAGCGCGACGTCGACCCGGACAACCGATCCGCATACGCGCGACACTTTCTCCGCCGAACCCTGCGCATCGTCCAGCGCGCCGAGATGGGGAATGCCGGCCGCCAATTCCAAAACGCGATTATGATAAAGCTCGCCCGTCATGGTCCTTAGATCGTCCTGAATCGCCACCGGATCAAGGGCGCGGATTTAGAGGAACAGCCGCAGGAGTATCAAAAGCGCCCCGGCAAGGGCCCCTCCCGCCAGCATCACCATCACCCCGTCGCGCGCGGTGAGGCCCAATCCCATCAGCATGATCGCCAGCGAGGGGAGGACCGGCCCGAAGAGCACAAGCCCCAGGGGGAATGTGATCAACGCGGCGCCGACACAAATCAAAGCGATGAGTTGAATAAAAGGCGCCGCGGTTAAGAAGGCGAACCGCGGCCGAACCAATCGATCCATGATGTAAGCGGGCTGCTGCATCGAGCGCACTCCAGCCTCGAGCGCCGATCTTGGAAACTCGATCTTCAGGAGACGCTGGGGCACCCACGGTCGTTTCAGCCCGACCACGATCTGTCCCGCGATCAGCAGCGTGATCAGCGCGATGAGCCAGTTGGCGCCTGGCACGACGGTCAACGGGCTGATGGCGATGAAGCCCAAAAGCAAGAGCAGCGGCCCGTAGGCGCGGCGGCCGACGGCGTTCAAAAGGTCTTCGACAGACACGTGCTCGCCTTCGGTCCCATCGACCAGGGAATGGAGCAAACTGCGCATGTCGCGGACGCTGGCCATAGGGCGACCTTAACGGCCTGGACTTTCGGATTTGTCAAAGTGTTTGAGCGGTGCGATCAGCCCCGCCGCCACGTCGAACCGTCCGGCCCGTCCATGATCTCGACGCCTTCTGCGGCGAGTTCGGCCCGGATACGGTCGGCTTCGGCGAAGTCCCGCGCTTTCTTCGCGTCCCAGCGCGCCGCGACGAGCGCGTCTATCCGTGCGGCGTGCTCCACGTCGTCCCCCTGCTCCCATGCCGTTGGCGTCGATTGAAGGAGGCCCAGAAACTCGCCGGCGGCGAGGAGGTCGGCCCGCGCCTGCGCCATAGTAGGCACATCGTTTTTGTCGGCGGCCACGTTCGCCCCTGAGGCGAGCTGCGACAGGGCGGCGAGGGCTTCGGGCGTGTTCAGATCGTCCGCCAGGGCGGCACGGACGCTTGTGTCTGCCGCCTCGCCGTCCCTCGCATCCCATACCCGACGCAGCGCGCCGTAGATCCGGTCAAGCGTTGCTTCCGCCTGGTCGAGCAGCTCGTCGGTCCAGTCAAGCGGCGCGCGATAATGTCCCGAAAGCATTGCGAAACGAATGACCTCGCCCGGGCGGTCTTCAAGGAGGTCGTTTAGGAGGACGACGTTGCCGAGGGATTTCGACATCTTCTCGCCGCCCATGTCCAGGAAGCCATTGTGCAGCCAATACCGCGCCATCGGCGCGCCGTGGCAGCATTCCGACTGGGCGATTTCATTCTCATGGTGGGGGAATTGCAGATCGATGCCGCCGCCGTGAATATCGATGGTTTCGCCCAAATGCGCCGCCGCCATGGCGGAGCATTCGATATGCCAGCCTGGCCGGCCCTTGCCCCAGGGGCTATCGAACTGGGCGTCGTCCGGCTCGCCGGGCTTGGCCGCCTTCCAAAGCGCGAAATCGGCGGGATCGCGCTTTTCTTCGGCGATTTCAACGCGCGCGCCGGCGACTTGTTCATCCCGCGGACGACGAGATAGCTTGCCGTAGTCGGCCATGGTGTCGACTTCGAAGAACACGCCCGAAGCCGTTTCGTAAGCGTGCCCCTTTCTGATCAGCGCCTCGATAATGGCGATCATGCCGGCGATGTGATCGGTCGCCCAGGGCTCCACGGTGGGTGGAAGCGCGTTTACGGAAGCGGCGTCATCCCTGTAAATGTCTGCAAATTTCTGAGTGATCGCGGAAATCGGTTGGTTGGCGTCGAGCGCCGCGGCGATGATTTTGTCTTCAATGTCGGTGATGTTCCGTGCGTAAACGACCGCGCCTTCGCCATATTCGGATCGTAGCAGCCGAAACAAAGTGTCGAAAACGATTACAGGCCGGAAATTGCCGATATGCGCGCGGTTATAAACGGTCGGGCCGCAGACATAGAGCGTCACCCGCGACGGATCTTGCGGTTCGAAGATCTGTTTCTCGCGGGCGAGCGTATTGTAGAGGCGGATCGTCAAGCAGGGGCTCCCGTCACTTTCATTTGAGCCCTGATACAGGCCTGTCGCCCCGTGAAAAAGTTGGAAACACGCGATGAGTGCGCTTATGTTTCCGTTATCGCCCTGAGGGTACAACTCCGGGCGGGCGTTAAGTCCAGGCTTTTGGGCGGCCAGAGCGGCCGGGTCCTCACGCTGCGGCTCGACCCCCGTCCCTCAGTCGAAGGACTTCCTGATATGGCAATGGACGCCATCACCCCGAAAGACAAGATCGTGCGCGCTGAGGACGTTATGCGGCCCACGCGCGAAGAGGCGGAGGATGCGGTTCGCACGCTCCTCGCCTGGGCCGGGGACGACCCTCGCCGCGAAGGATTGATCGACACGCCGAAACGCGTCGTAAATGCATATCGTGAGTTTTTCGCGGGCTACGAAATGGATCCGGTTGCAGAGCTCAGCCGAACGTTTGAGGATGTTCAGGGCTACGACGATATTGTGATGCTGAACGATATCGACGTCGAAAGCCATTGCGAGCACCACATGGTTCCCATTCTGGGAAAGGCCTATGTCGCTTACATGCCGACCAACGCGGTCGTCGGCATTTCAAAGATCGCTCGCGTGGTCGAGATCTACTGCAAGCGTCTTCAGACCCAGGAGACCCTGACCCAGCAGATCTGCGACGCCATTTCGGAGAGCCTGAACCCCATGGGCGTGGCGGTTCTGATCGATGCGAAACACCAGTGCATGACGACCCGCGGCGTGCACCATCCGAATGTGTCGACGATCACCACCCAGTTCACCGGCGTCTTTAAGACCGACAAAGACATGCGCGACCGCTTCCTACGGCTCGCCGGCCGCTAGCGCCCGGGTTCCGACGGCCGCCGCCGCTCAGGCGGGCCGCCCCCCTAACCAGGGACGGCCCCGCCATCTCGGCCGCAATCGTCCGCGTCGATCCGCACGCCGACAAAGGCGACCGGGTCGCCATTGGAATAGTTCAGCGCATAGCGGGGCGCGGATTGACCGACGCAGCGGCCTTCCGCGTCCGCCTCGGCCGTCAGCGCCGCAAGGGCGGGCGGCCCTGTGCTATGCTCGAGATTGATCACATAGGCGACCGGCAGATCGGCGGGATCGTCGGGCACCTCCACCACGGTTCGGGGCGGGATCGTCGCCCGGGTGCCCGCCTCGAAGACAAAGCTCGGCTCCGCATAGCCCACGGCCCGAAGGTCGGCGGCGGGCGGGCGCAGGCAAGCCGGCCGGCCCTCGGGCCGCGGCAGCGCGCACACGTCCTGCAGCGTGCGTAGAGACGCCGGGGTCGCCGCGACCCAGGTCTGGCTCGGCAGGAAGACAGCGCGAATGTGCCAGCCGACCAGCAGGCTCGCGGTCATCGCCATGGCGGCCGCCAAAAGGGTGCGGCGCGACCAATCGGCGACGAGGGCGGCCAGCGCCGCGACCGCGCCGGCGATCCATAGCCAAGGCGGGAAACCGCTTGCCCCGTCCCAGGCGCCGAAGACGACGGCGTCCGCCGCGGTTTGAAAATCGCCCGCCGCCTCCCGCATGAAGGCGTTCGCGCCCCAAATCGACGAGACGCCGAGGAGCGCCGCTGCGCCTAGCGCGAACGCCGCCAATGAAACGCCGCGGCTGACGGGCGCGCGTTCACCGCGGCCGAGCTCGACAACGGCCCAGCCGCACAGTAGGCCGAGGGCCGGATAGGCGGGCAGGATGTAATGGCTGAGCTTGGTCGGCAGAAGCTCGAAGACCAGCCAGGTCGGGCCCGCCCAGGCGGCGAGGAACCGCAAACCCGTATGGCCTTCAAGGCCCGCGAACGGCGCTCGCAGGCGGCGAACCAGCAAGACCAAAGCCGGCGCCAGAAAAACGGTGGCTGGGAAAAAGTGGGTCGCCAGAAAGGCGAGGTGGTAGCCGGGTGGGCCGCCATGGCCCTCGGACGCGCCGACCACCTTGTCGCGCAGATCCTTGCCCACCGCGCCATCGAGATACGCCCCGCCCGTAGCGATCTGGACCCAAAGGAACCAGGGCAAGACCAGCGACACGAATAAGAGAGGGCCCGGCCATGCCGCCAGCGGCCTTAACCACCGCCAATCCCGCCCCCAAAGGACAAGCGCAAGGGCGGCCAGACCCGACACCATCGGCGTCACCGGCCCCTTGATCAGGAAACCTAGCGCCGTTGCGAGCCAAAAGACCAGCGCCATTCGCCGGCTCGCTTCGCCCAGATAGAGGCGCGCCAGCGCGCCCATGCTCAGCGTCGTGAAGGCGCACAAGACCGCATCCGTCTTCGCGATATGCGCTTCCGAGGTAAGGAGGATCGTCGAGCCGAAAAGGGCTGCGCCGATGAAGGCGCCGCGCCGCCCCATCAAGGCGAGCCCCGCCCAGAAGGTCGCAAGGGTCGCGCCAGCCGCCCCTATGAGCGAGGGCAGCCTATAGCTCCAAATCGCCTTCGCATGGGCGCTCGAAAAAAGCGCCGTCGAGCCCGCCTGCAGCCAGTGGATTCCGGCCGGTTTCTTGTTCCGGCCCTCGTCTTGATAGGAGATGCGGATGAAATCTCCGCTCTCGAGCATTTGTTTCGAGGCCTGGGCGAATCGGGCTTCGTCGCGATCGAGCGTTGGCAAAGCGGCAATGCCCGGCGCCGCCGCGGCTGCGGTGATCACGAATAACAAGATCCAAGCGCGCAGGCCCGTTGAAAGACGATCGACCATGTCCATAGACGCCCTTCTAACCAAGCGCGCCCGGCGCGTCCGCATCTATCTTCGGGCGCGCGCCCTTGGTTCCCCAACCGCGCCAAAGGCCTTAAAGCCAAGGCGGCGTGTTGAAGGAGAGTTGCGTGACGTCCCTTGAATTTTCAGTGGTCGTGCCGGTGTATAATGAGGCGGCGAATGTCGCGCGCCTCGCGGAGGAGATCGCCGACGCGCTCGGCGGCCGCGCCTATGAGATGATTTTCGTCGACGATGCGTCGGAAGACGGTACGATCGCGGTGCTCTCGGAGCTGAAAACCCGCTATCCGACGCTAAGGGTTATCGCGCACCGCCGGAACGCAGGGCAGAGCCGAGCGATCCGCTCCGGCGTGCGGGCGGCCCGCGGCCCGGTGATCGGCGTCCTCGACGGCGACGGGCAAAACGACCCCAAGGATCTCATCGAGCTTTACCGCCGGCTGACCCGCGCCGACGCGCCGACGGCGCTGGCCATGGTCATGGGCCGCAGGGCGTCGCGAAAAGACACGGTCTGGAAGCGGGCGGCGTCCTGGGTCGCCAATTCGGTCCGCCGACGGTTCTTGTCGGACAATTGCGACGATAGCGGCTGCGCGATCAAAGTCTTCAAGAAGGACGTCTTCAGCGATCTTCCCTATTTCGACCACATGCACCGCTACATGCCCGCGCTGATGCTGAGCGAGGCCTATGAGGTGGAATACTTGGACGTCGTCCACCGGCCGCGGCGCAGCGGCCGCTCGAACTATTCGAATATCGGCCGGCTCGCTGTGGCCTTCGCCGATCTGCGGGGCGTCGGCTGGCTTGGCCGGCGCCGGCGGTCGCCTGGCGGGGTCGTCGAACATTAAGCGCCGATTACGGGCGGCTGTCGAA
>CAYYNG010000075.1:0-7665 GCA_964472435.1 uncultured Hyphomonadaceae bacterium
TATGCGCGGCAGGCGCTCGGTCGGGATACCGGGCCCGTCGTCCTCGACGGTCACCCGGACCGCACGGGAAAGGCGTCCGCCGGCCGGGGCCAAAGACAAGCCCGGCTCATACGCCGTCGCCACCGCCACGCGTCCCGTCCCTGCGGCTTCGGCGGCGTTTCGGATCAGATTTTGGACGGCTTCATGGACGTGGTCTGCGTCGCCAACGACGTCGGGAAGCGAGGGATCGTAGCGACGCTCGACCCGCAGTTCGCCGACAAAGGCGGCCACCTCCGAGGCGATCACCCGGTCCAACAGCTCGTGGATGTTGAACCGTTGCCGACGCGGGGCGGAAAAAAGCTCGAACACCGAAAGCCGGTTGATGAGCCGCTCAATGCGGCCGGTTTCTTGCCGCACAAGCTCAAGAAGCTGCTTTTGATCCTCCCGCGCCGCTCGCAGCAGGAGCTGGGCGGCCCCTGAGATCCCTGCGAGCGGATTCTTCACCTCGTGACCGAGGATCCGCGCGAAGGGCGCCAGCCCCCCGCCAGGGTCCGCATCGCGCGCGAGGCTCGACGAAAGCGCGATGGCGGCGCCCTCGGCGGTCGCTGAAATATGAACATCAAGGCTGAGGGCGCCGAGGAACGGCCCGGATACGGGAACCGCCGCGGCGGACAAATCGCCGGCCATGGCCTCCGCCTTGTCCAGGAGGTCGAACAAGGGAGAATCATGAAAGACGATTTCGCTCAGCGCACGGCCGTGCATCGCTTTCTTCGAGGCGCCCAGCATGTTCTCAGCGGCGCCGTTCATGCCGGACACGCGGCGGCGTGTGTCGAGCTGGACCAGCGCGATCGGCGCCGCGTCCGCATCAAACCCCAAACGCTCGGACGGACGGGAGGCCACAAGCGAACTCACGCCGCCCGCCTTCCGCCGACGTCGTACACATTGGCGAGTGCGGCGACCAGCGCCTCCGCCTCATCGATCCGGCATAACTCCGCACGCAGCGCTCGCCGCGCCCCGGGTCCGAGGTCAAGCGGCGCAGCGTCGATGGCCGCGGCGACGTGCTTCCGAACGATCCGAACGCCCAGCCTTTGGCCATAGAGCGCAACCGAATCGCGGATCTGGCCGGAGAGGCTCGCAAATTGCGTCGCGAGATCGGGATCGGCCATGGCCCGGCCGGCGAGCGCGGCGGCGATTCGCCCTGGCAGCCACGGCCGACCAAGGGCGGCGCGCCCCACCATCACGCCATGGGCGCCGGAAAGCCGAAGCGCCTCGCGCGCCGTTCGCTGGTCCGCGATATCGCCGTTTGCAATCACGGGCACGCGCACGGCTTTCACCGTGTCGGCGATGCGGCGCCAATCGGCCGATCCTTTATAGAATTGGCTTCGTGTTCGGCCGTGCACCGTCAGCATCACGACCCCCGCCCCCTCCGCAATGCGCGCAAGCTCGGGCGCGTTCAGGGACGCTTCATTCCAGCCGAGACGCATTTTCAGCGTAACCGGCCGGCCGCCGGCGCCATCGAGCGTCGCCTCGATAATGGCGCGGGCGAGCTCCAGGTCGCGCATCAAGGCCGAGCCGGATTGGCCGCCCGTCACCTGCCGCGCCGGACATCCCATATTGATGTCGATGACGTCGACGCCGGCCTGCGCCAGCAAATCCGCCCCCCTGCGCATATCGTCGGGCCGCCGCCCGGCGAGCTGGACGATCCACGCCCCCCCGCCCTCGTGGCGGCACGTCCGGCGCACCACGTCCGGACGCGCTGCGAGCAGCTCTGCGCTTGCGGTCATCTCTGAAACGACCGCCGGCGCGCCAAACGCCGTCGCCTGGCGCCGAAAAGCGGCGTCGGTCGTCCCGGACATAGGCGCCAGCCATACTTTGGGCGCCTCGAATTCAGTCAACACTACCATGACGAAGGTGTTACACCTTTTTTGCGGTGCACAAAAGAGAGGCGATGGCCCTCGATATCGGGGCTGGCCTGGTCCGGGAGCTCCGCCTATCAACATGCCATGAGCGCCGCCGCAATTATTGTCGCCGCCGGTCAAGGCCGCCGCGCCGGAACCGCCGAGCCGAAACAGTTCAAGCTTTTTCTGGGGCGGCCGCTCTTTGCGTGGAGCGTCGACGCCTTTCGCGGCCACCCCGAGATTGGCCAGGTCGTCGTGGTGGTTCCCAGCGATGGCGCGGTCCCGCACGGCTGGGAGCCCGACCTGAACGTTCAGATCACGGCGGGCGGGGCGACCCGCACCGCTTCGGTGCAAGCGGGCTTGGCGCGCATCGAGGGCGGCCCGAATACGAAAGTCTTGATCCACGACGCCGCCCGGCCGGGGCTATCGGCCTCGCTCATCACGGAGCTCTTGGCCGCGCTTGACGAAGCGGATGCCGCCGCGCCCGGGCTTGCGGTGGTCGACGCCCTGAAGCGGGAAGCCGGCGGCCGCCTCGTCGCCGTCGACCGCACCGATCTCTATCGCGTTCAAACCCCGCAGGGCTTCCGGCTTCAAGCAATCCGGGCCGCCCTTGAAGGAGTCGAGGATCTCGTCGACGATCTCGCCGCGATCGAGCGGGCGAACGGCCGCGTTCGCCTTGTTCCCGGCCGGCCGGAGCTTGGCAAAATCACCTATCCGGAGGATTTCGAACAGATGGCCCGCCTCCTCGCCCCGGCCCCCCGCATCGGCAGCGGGTTTGACGTTCACGCCTTCGGACCCGGCGACCGGGTCCTGCTTTGCGGCGTTGAAATCCCGCATGACCAAGGCCTCGCCGGACACTCGGACGCAGACGTCGCTTGGCACGCTTTGACCGACGCGATCCTGGGCGCCGCCGCGCTGGGGGACATTGGGGACCACTTCCCGCCTTCGGACCCGAAATGGGCCGGCGCCGCCTCCGAGATTTTCCTCAAGCACGCCGCCGGTCTTGCGGCTGGGGCTGGTTACGCCATCGCCAATGTCGACGTCACTGTGATTTGCGAGGCGCCCAAAGTGAAGCCGCACCGCGAGGCGATGCGGGCGAACACGGCCCGTGTGCTAGGCGTGCCGATGGAAGCGGTCAGCGTAAAGGCCACCACCACTGAGAAGCTCGGCTTCACCGGGCGCCGGGAGGGCGTCGCCGCCCAGGCGATCGCGGCCTTGTCTCCAGCTGCGATCGGCGCCTAAGTCTTTCCCATGTTTCCAGACAAGATCCGTAATCACGCTCTGCTCGTCATGGACGACGCGATCCAAAAGCGTTTGACGCTGGCGACCGCTGAAAGCTGCACTGGCGGGCTTCTTTCCGCGCTCTTCACCGACCTCGCCGGCTCCTCGGCCTTTCTCGAGCGCGGGTTCGTCACCTATTCGAACCGCGCGAAGCAGGAGCTGCTAGGCGTGCCCGGCGATGTGCTCGCCGATTATGGCGCCGTCTCCGAACCGGTCGCCCGCGTCATGGCGGAAGGCGCGCTCGCCGAAAGCCGGGCGAATATCTCAATCGCTATCACCGGCATCGCCGGCCCCGGCGGCGGCACGCCGATGAAGCCGGTCGGGACGGTTCACCTCGCCTGCCTGCGGGAAAACAAACCCATGCTGCATGAAATGCGGCAATTCGGCGATATCGGCCGTCAAGAAGTTCGGATGGCGTCGCTCGAGACCGCGCTCGACATGCTGCAGCAGCAGATCGCGCTTACCTGATCCGTTCATAGCGCCGCGCCGCTTCGTCCAAAAAGGCGTCCATGATGCGGCGGACGGCCATTTCTGTGTTGGCGGCGGCGAAGGTGCGCAGAAAAAAGCCGCGGAACTCATAGTCGATGTGGAATTCGACTTCCGACTTTCCATTCGGCAGGCCCGTTATCGACCAGTTGTTTCGGAGGTGGTGGAACGGTCCGCTGGCGAGGTCGACTTTTACGGCGTGCGCCGCGGGATCGGCGGACACATGGGTCGAAAAGCGTTCGGTGAAGCCTTTGAACACGATCACCGCCTCCGCCAAACAGTGGCGAACCTCCCCCTCTTGGCGTTCCTGCGAAACGCGCAGCGCCTTGACCCATTTGATGAAGTCCGGATAGCGGCGCACGTCCGAGACGAGCTCGAACAAGTCGCCAGCCCGGTGGGCGACCGTGAGCGATCGCGTGTAAACCGCCATTGGGTCGACCTAGGCCGCCGCGCGGCGGGCTGCTCTCAAGCGCTCGAAGTCTTCGCCGGCATGGTAGCTGGAGCGGGTCAGCGGCGAGGCGGAAACCATCAAAAAGCCCTTTGACAGCGCGATACCCTCGAGCGCCGCGAACTCCTCTGGCGGCACGAACCGGTCGATCGCCGCGTGTTTCCGGGTCGGCTGCAGGTATTGGCCGATCGTCAGGAAATCGATGCCGGCGGACCGCATATCGTCCATCACCTGCATCACCTCCTCTTTCGTCTCGCCCAGGCCGACCATTAAGCCGGACTTCGTAAATTGCCGAGGGTCGCGCGCCTTCACGCGCTCAAGCAGGCGCAAGGAATGGTAATATCGCGCGCCGGGGCGAATCGACAGATAGAGCCGCGGCACCGTTTCGAGATTATGGTTGAAGACGTCTGGCCGCGCGTCGATCACCGCGGTTTCCCAACCGTCCTTGCGAAGAAAATCCGGGGTGAGGATCTCGACGGTCGTTCCGGGCGAGCGGTCTCGAATGGCGTTGATTGTATGGACGAAATGCATGGCGCCGCCATCATCGAGATCGTCGCGATCGACCGATGTGATCACCACGTGCTTCAGCCCCATCTCGGCGACCGCGTCGGCGACCCGCCGCGGCTCGTCCGCGTCGACGGGGCCTGGCTTGCCTGTCGCGACGTTGCAGAAGCTGCAGGCGCGCGTGCAGATCTCGCCCAGGATCATCATGGTGGCGTGCTTTTTGTCCCAGCACTCGCCGATATTGGGGCAGCCCGCCTCGTGACACATCGTGACCAGTCCGTTCGAGGAAACGATCTCACGGGTGGCCAAATATCCCGTGCTTGTCGGCGCCTTCACGCGGATCCAATCAGGCTTCCGCACGCGGGGCGTGTCAGGCCGATTGCGCTTTTCCGGATGGCGGTGGCGGGGGCGATCGGCCGTTTTGTCGATGATCGTGGTCATAGCCGAACAGATGGAACCTGCGTAGCGCGAGAGCAAGCGAGCCGTCGCAAAGCTGTTAAGGTTTCTTTGATCTGCGACCGAACGCCGCCTATATCCCCGGCACGTCAGCGCCGGACGGGGTCCGGCGACAGTCAAGGTGCAGCGTATGACAGCTCTAGATGCGGCCGCCCCCGCTCCCATCCCGTTTCAACCGAACCGAGCCCGGATCGACCTTTTCTCGGGCTTGATGCGCGCAGCGCGCGAGTTCGGCGGCAAGCGAACCGCGATCGTCGACGGCGATGAACGCGAGCTCACCTATAATGAAGTGATCCGCGCGGCTTTTGCGCTCGGCTCGGCGCTGCGGAAGAAGACTAAATTTGGCGAAGCGGTCGGCGTTCTTTTGCCGACCGGAGCCGGCGCGGTGATCGCCTTCTACGCGCTCAACGCCTATGGCCGAACGCCGGCGATGCTCAATTTCACCGCCGGATCCAAGAACCTTAAATCCGCCATCAAAGCCGCAGAGGTCAGCCGGGTCGTCACCGCGCATCGATTTATCGAAATCGGCGGGCTGCAGCCGCTCGTCGACGAATTAGCGGGCCACGTCGAGTTCGATTATCTTGAGGATGTGCGGGAACGGCTGGGCCTTGTCGACAAGGCCGCCGGCGCCGTCGGCCCGATCGCCCCGTGGCTTATCCGCCGCGGCTGCCATCACGACAAGACGGGCGTGATCCTCTTTACGTCTGGCACCGAGGGCGAGCCCAAGGGCGTCGTCCTAAGCCATGAAAACGTCATGGCGAACGTCGAACAGGTGCGTGCGCATATCGGTCTCGATCCTGAGACCGACGCCGTCTTCAATCCGTTGCCGACGTTCCATTGTTTCGGGCTGACGGTCGGGGCCATCCTGCCGCTGGTCGCCGGCGTGAAGGCGATCTTCCACCCGACGCCGCTTCAGCCGAAAGATATTGCTAAGCGCGTTCGCAAGTCGTATTCAACCATTCTCCTGGCTTCCTACACTTTCATCTCGCAATACGCCCGCGCCGGCGACCAAGGCGATCTCAACTCCGTCCGGCTCGCCGTGTGCGGGGCTGAACGAGTGCGGGACGAAACGCGCCAGCTCGTCCGGAAGAAATACAATATCGAGATCTTGGAGGGCTATGGCGCGACGGAAGCCGCCCCCGTGGTCGCCGCCAATCAAGTCGGCGCCAACAGGCCCGGCACCGTCGGCAAGCTCATGGCCGGGATGGAGAGCTCGCTCGCGCGCGTCGAGGGCATTGAGGACGGCGGCAAGCTGCGCGTGCGCGGGCCGAACGTGATGAAGGGCTATCTTCGCGCGTCCAATCCAGGCGTGATCGAAGCGCCGGACGGCGGCTGGCATGATACTGGCGACATCGTCTCCATCGACGAGGATGGGTTCATCCGGATCCAGGGCCGCGTCAAACGGTTTGCAAAGATCGGCGGCGAGATGGTGTCTCTTGCAGTGGTCGAGAACTGCGCAAGCGCGATCTGGCCGGACAATATGCATGCCGCCGCCGCCCTGCCCGACCCGCGCAAGGGCGAGCAAATCATCCTTCTCAGCGACGCGGAAGAAGCCAATCGCGGCGACATCCTCGCCTGGGCCCAAAACCATGGCGTGCCGGAAATCTCTGTGCCGAAGCGGATCTACCATGTGAAAGAGATCCCAGTGCTAGGCACCGGCAAGCTCGATTACGGCGCGGTCCAAACCCTCGCCCGCAGCATGATCGAGGCGTGAAACCGCCCTAGATGTGCAACGCCTTTCCGTAGGCGTCGAGCACCGCCTCGTGCATCATTTCTGAAAGCGTCGGGTGCGGGAAGACGGTGTGCATAAGGTCGGCTTCGGTCAGCTCGCCTTGGCGCGCGATGACATAACCCTGGATCAGCTCGGTCACCTCGGCGCCCACCATATGGGCGCCGAGAAGCTCGCCCGTTTCGGCGTCGAAGATGGTCTTCACCATGCCGTCCCCGGCGCCGAGGGCGATGGACTTGCCGTTGCCGATAAAGGGAAAGCGGCCGACTTTAATCTTCTTGCCATCGGCTTTCGCCCGCTCCTCTGTCAGACCGACGCTCGCGACTTGCGGATGGGAGTAAGTGCAGCCCGGAACGTTTGAAGCGTCGAACGGATGGGCTTCGTTCTTGCCGGCGATGCCTTCGACGCAGGCGACGCCCTCGTGGGACGCCTTATGCGCGAGCCAGGGCGGGCCGGTGAGATCCCCGATGGCGTAGAGGCCGGGAACGCCGGTGCGCCCGAACCCGTCGACGGCGACATGGGTCTTCTCCACGTTCACGCCCAGCGCCTCGAGGCCGAGGTTTTCGACATTGCCGACAATGCCGATGGCGAGGATGACGCGGTCGAACTCGTGGGTCTCGGCCTTACCGTCTGCGCGTTTGATCACGGCTTTGACCGAGGTCGCGCCCTTGTCGAGCTTCTCGAC
The DNA here is from genome assembly GCA_964472435.1 of uncultured Hyphomonadaceae bacterium. Classification (GTDB taxonomy): domain Bacteria; phylum Pseudomonadota; class Alphaproteobacteria; order Caulobacterales; family Hyphomonadaceae; genus CAYYNG01. The sequence continues at coordinate 7,467 of CAYYNG010000075.1, forward strand.
GCCGGCCTTGGTGTGGTTGGTGATCCCTTGTTTGCGGAACTGTTTGTCAGCCGCGGCGGCGATCTCGGCGTCTTCCGCGGGCAAGATCCGGTCGACCATTTCGACGACGGTTACGTCCGAGCCGAGCTCATTATAGAAGCTCGCAAACTCGATCCCGATCGCGCCCGAGCCGATGACGAGCAGCCGTTTCGGCATGGTC
>CAYYNG010000076.1:0-7652 GCA_964472435.1 uncultured Hyphomonadaceae bacterium
AGCGACGACTTAACGGCGCGCGTTCGCCCGGTTCGAGAACCACCTCGCCTCCCCCAACCCGCCACGGTAAGCTTTCTTTAACCGTAGCGAGCGGGCGGAGAGACGAGACGATGTGGCGGAAATTTGCGATCCTGGCGCTCACCGCGTTGACGGCCTGCGCGGAGTTTCCCGGCGAAACGGCGCCCGATCCGTCGGAAGGTCTGGAGCTCAGCCAGCTTTCCCCTATCGACGGAGCCTGCGGCGGCCTTCGCGGGCTTGTTTGCGCAGACCGGGGCGCGTTCTGCAAATATGCCATCGAGGACCGGTGCGGGGCGGCCGATCGGACCGGGACCTGCGCCATCCCTCCGCAAGCCTGCACCCGCGAATACCGTCCGGTCTGCGGCTGCGACGGCGAAACCTATGGCAATGCCTGCGAAGCCGACGCAGCCGGGGTCAGCGTGGCGAGGGAAGGCGCTTGCAACGAGGCGTCTTAGGCCCCCGTGAACGCCGGCGCGCGGCGTTCAACGAAGCTCTCGACCCCCTCCCTGAAATCGTGGGTCTCGAAGCTTGCAGTCATTTCCGCGTCTCCCACGGCCAAAGCCTCGTCGAAAGTCTGGAAATAAGCCGCCCGGATCTGCCTTTTCATAACGGCGACAGAACGCGGCGAGACATCCTGAGCCAGCATGCGCGACACCTCGGCCACATGGGCCGTCAGCTCATCACTGGGCAGAGCCTTGTTGACGAGCCCGATCTCGGCCGCCTCGGCGCCTGTGAACTTTCGCGCCGTGAAAAGGAGATCTAGCGCGTTCGCCTCGCCGATGAGCCGCGGCAGAATCCAGGAGATGCCGTGCTCCGCGATGAGGCCGCGCGCGGCGAACGCCGTTGTGAATTTCGCCTCGGCGGCGGCGAACCGGAGATCCGTGTAGAGCGCGAAGACGAGCCCGATGCCGGCGCACGGCCCGTTGATCGCCGCGATGATCGGCTTGGGGCAGGAAAAGAGATAGCCGAACCGACCCCTGAAGTTCTGAGAAACGTTCGGCCCGGGCGCTTGGGGAAAGGGATCTTCTCCCTCCGCGCGTTGCCCGCCCAGGGGGCGCTCATCCGGCTTCGAGGCGTCGATCTTCTGCAGGCCCGCCATATCCGCCCCCGCGCAGAAACCGCGGCCCGCGCCGGTGATCACGATGCAGCGAACGGCCTCGTTCGCACCCGCTGAGAGGATGGCGGCCTTGACCTCGTCCTGCATGACCGCCGTCCAGGCGTTCAAGCGGTCGGGACGGTTCAGCGTAATCGTCGCAACGCCACCTTGCTCGGCGACAAGGATCTCTTGAAACTCAGCCATCGGCGGCCGCCTTCTCCCGGAGATAGATCGACCGTTTCGGCCTTGCGAAGACCCGTTCGACCATCGGCTCGAAGACCTCGAGCGGCAGACTTTCATAGTCGGGATCAAACGCCGTCTGGTCGTACTTCTCACAGAACTCAGCGGTGTAATCGAACCAGGGATGGTCGCGATATTGGTCGCGCATGTTCCGGTCCAGGCCGAGATGGTGGAAGAAATAGTAGCCCTGGAAGATGCCATGATTGGCCACCATCCAATGGTTCCGCTCAGAGACGAAGGGCTTCAAAATCGCCGCGGCGACATCGGGGTGGTTGTGGCTGGCCAGCGTGTCGCCGATATCGTGGAGAAGCGCGCAGACGACGTATTCCTCGTCCCGCCCGTCGCGATGGGCGCGGGTCGCCGTCTGCAGCGAGTGGGTCAGCCGGTCGACTGGGAAGCCGCCATAGTCCCCGTCCAAGAGCCGCAAATGGTCGAGCACGCGTTTCGCGAGCCCCTTATTGAACTTCGCCGCATCCGCAGAGATCGCCGCCCAGTCTTCCTGCGTGCCCTCGTCCATCGATGTGAACGTCGCTTGGGTCTTCACCTGTCCGTCGGCCATGTCTCGTTCCTCTCATTCCGTCCTGTCTCGTCTCTCAGGCCTCGTGCGCGCCGGACCGGGCGACCGACGCGCGGGCCGCCAGCTCCTGCACGTTCGCCTCGTGGGTCGATCGGTCGATCCGATAAAAAGCGAGGCATACAAGCATCAGCATCCAAAGGCTGAACTGGGTCGGCGCATAAAACGCCCCCAGTCGGAAGATCGCCTCCGACGACACATCGGCCGGGGCGGCGCCCTCGGGAAAGCCGATCACCAGTAACAGAGTTGACGCGAGCAGTATGCCGCCGCCCTCCACCGCCTTCCGCGTGAAGGTGATCGAGGCGAAGAAGAGGCCCTCCGAGCGCCGGTTGGTGCGCATCTCCCCGTCCTCCACCAGATCCGCGATCATGGATTGGACCAAGATTTGAACGGTGATGATCAGGGCGAGGTCGACGAGCACCACGCTGAAGATCAGGGGGAAGAGGATCGGGTCGCTGTTCGCCGGCATCAGGCCGAACAGCCGCAAGATGATCGGCGTCGGCGCAATGGTGAACGCCGCCATGCCCACGCCGAGCGCCGCCCGCTTCTTTCCAAAGCGCCGCGTCGCGTAAGGCGCGAAGACGAACGCGATCAGCGCCGAAACCACGACGGACGTGGTGATCAAGGCCGCCTGATCCGTGGTGAATCCCCAGAAGTAGCCGTAGATGTAGAAGGTCAGCGACGCCGACAGCCCGCTCGCCACGTAGGCGAAAAACGAGGCGGCGAAGAGCGCGGCGAACGAGCGATTGGACAGCGTCTCGTAGACTTCGCGAAAAATCGCCATCAGCCCCATGCCGGCCGGCACCGCTTCCGTCTTTCTAAGGTGCGGGATGGTGCGGTGGGTGCCGAGCCCCGAGATCACGATCGTCATAAAAATGATCACCGCGGCCATCAGCCCGTAGTCTCGAAAGCCGCTCACGTCGGTGAAGCCGCTGCCGGTCTCTGCGCTGTCCAGCAGCACGCCCAGCGTGATCACCGCGACGGCGACCCCGCCAATCCAGCCGAAGAGATTACGATACGACAAAAACACCGAGCGCTGATCATAGTCAGACGTGAATTCGGCGACGAGCGCGGTCGAAGGCACTTCATAGAAGGTGATCAGTAGCCGGACCGCGATCGCGCAGGCGAGCAAGTACCAGAACAGTGTCTCGTTCGAGGCCCCTATGGGCGGGTTCCACAAGAACCAATAGGCGATCGCAACAGGCGCGGCGGCGGCGTACATATAGGGATGGCGCCGGCCCCACCGGGTATTGGTCTTATCAGAGAGGAAACCGACGACAGGATCGGACAGCGCGTCGCACAGAAACGTTATGAAGATGGCGAGACCGACCTGCTCTTTCGGCACGCCGAGGGCCTGGCTGTAGAAGAGCAGTAAGAAATATGAGAAGCCGTTCCCTTTCACGCCGTAGGGAATGGCGCCGACCCCATAGGCGATCTTCGTCCAGACCGAGTGCGTTACCCGCTCGCCTTCGGGCCTCGCCGGGCGCGTCGCCCCTGGCTCGCTGAGGACGGCCACGGCCTAGAGCCCCAGCACCATCTTCGCCATGATATTGCGTTGGATCTCGTTAGAACCCGCGTAGATCGAGGTCTTGCGATAGTTGAAATAGCTCGGTCCGACGGGAACGGCGTATTCCGGCTGCGGCAGCGGGTCGTTGGACCCGTCCCTGAGGTGGGCCCAGCTGTCCTGCACGAAGGGCGCGGCGTAGCCGCCGACCGCTTCAAGGGTGAGCTCTGTGATGGCTTGCTGAGTTTCCGAACCCGCGCATTTCAGCATCGAGCTTTCCGGCCCCACCCGCTGGCCGGCCGAGAGGGCTGAGAAGATGCGCAGCTCGGTGGCATTGAGCGCCTCGATCCGCATCTCCATTTCTGCGATCTTCCGCTGAAAGTCCGTGTCTTTAATCAAAGCGTCGCCGTTCGCCTGCTCGACGCTGGCGATCTTCTTCGTCTTCGAGAGCATGTTTTTGAGGCCGGGCGCGTAAGAGTTTCCGCGCTCGAACTCGAGGAGGTATTTGGCGTAGGTCCAGCCTTTGTTTTCTTCGCCGACGAGCGAGCCCTCGATCGGGACCAGGACGTCTTCGAAAAAGACCTGGTTGATCTCCTGCTGGCCCTCGCGCGGCCCATCCAAAGTCGGCAGCGGCGAAACCGAGATCCCCGGCAAGGTCATGGGGAAGATGATGAAGCTGATCCCCTCCTGCGGCTTGCCCTCTCTTGAGGTGCGGACGAGGCAAAAGATCATGTCGGCCCACTGGGCGTGGGTGGTCCAGATTTTCGACCCGTTGAGGATATAATCGCCGCCGTCCCGCACCGCGCTCATTTGCAGGCTGGCGAGATCGGACCCAGCCCCCGGCTCCGAATAGCCTTGGCACCACCAAACATCGGAATTGAGGATCGACGGCAGGTGCTGGCGTTTTTGCTCCTCGGAACCGAACGCCATCAAGACCGGGGCGACCATGGAAACGCCCATGGGGCTCACCTGCGGCGCGCCCGCGGCCGTCATCTCCATCTGCAGCATATAGCGCTGGGATTGGCTCAGCCCGGGGCCGCCATGCTCCACCGGCCAGTTCGGCGCGACCCAGCCCTTTGAAGCGAGCCGCTTTTGCCACTCGACCTGGCCCTCCTTGTCGAGATACCCGTTTTTCGACATCGCCATCTTGGCGCGCAGCTCGGGGGTGTAGTTGTCTTCGATCCAGAGGCGCACCTCTTCGCGGAACGCAAGATCTTCGGGGGTGAAAGCCAGATCCATGTCGGGTCCTCCATTCCGACCGCGCGCCGCCCATGCGCCCTCGGCCGCTATGTGACAGGAACGCGCGTCAGTCGACGCTGTCGAAATATTTGATATCGGGCGCGCCGGCGAGGCAGGCGCCCATGGCCGGCATGGCCGCCTGGAAATATTCCGTCTTGCCATGGGCGTCGAGCGCGGCCTGGTCCGCATACTGTTCGAGGAAGACGTATTCCGTGCCGTCTTTCTTGGATTTGTAGAGCTGGTAGGTGAGGCAGCCTGGCTCGTTCGCTTTGACCTTGGCCATGAGGTCTTTGGCGGCGGTTTCAAACTCGGCTTGCTTGCCGTCTTGAACCGTAAGTGTCGCGGTTACGCCGATCATGCGCGTCATCCTCCCGGGGACTTGTGGTTTTTCCACGCCACCTTAGGCGCGCTTACGTAAACGGCAAGCGGTTCCGTTGCGGGAGCCACGTCGAAGCATCGCGCAAGAGAGGTCTCTAGCGCCCCTCGAAGTTCGGCGTGCGTTTCGCCAGGATCGCATCGACGCCCTCCATGTGATCCTCGGTATGGTGCATCAGCGCTTGCGAGGCGGCCGACATTTCCATGATCGTCTCGTAAGAGGCGGTCTGGCCGTGGAGCAGAAGCGTCTTGGCCAGGCGAAGCGATTGCGGCGGCTGGGCCGCGATCCGGGTCGCAAGCGCCATTGCTTCGTCCATCAGGATTTCGGAGGGAACCGCCTTCGAAATGAGGCCCCATTCGGCCGCCGTCGCCGCGTCGATCACATCGCCGGTGAAGAGCAGTTCGGCGGCCCGGCTCGCCCCGATCGTGCGCGGTAAGAGCCAAGCGCCGCCATCGCCCGGGATGAGGCCGAGCTTCAAGAACGTCACCCCGAACTTCGCCGTCTCCACCGCGATGCGGATGTCCGCCATGCAGGCGACGTCGCAGCCTAGCCCGATCGCCGGACCGTTCACCGCGGCGATCAGGGGGACCTCGAGATTGTAGAGGTTCTTCACGATCTGGTGGATGTTGCGGCGATAGCCCTCGCGCACATCATTCGGACTGCCGCCAAAGGCGCCCGAACGCGCCTTCATGGCCTTTACATCGCCGCCGGCGGAGAAGGCCCGGCCAGCTCCCGTCAGGACCGCGCAGCGGATCGCCGGATCGCCGGCCACCTCGGCGCAGGCCGCCGCCATAGCGGCGCCGTCGCCCTCTTGGCCGAGGGCGTTCATCATCTCGGGTCGGTTAAGGGTCATCACGGCCACAGGGCCTTGTTTCTCAACAAGAACGAGATCGGACATGGCGGGCTCCCTTGGCTTGGCTCTGTGGCCGTCTTTCAACCGCCCTTCTCCCGCGGACGCAAGGCGATTGACCTCGCCGCTGCCCCATGGCTCGCTTTCCCCTTAGCCGGAAAGGGAACGGTCATGGCCAGCGAACTCACCTTTTTCACAAACCCCATGTCGCGGGGGCGGATCGTCCGATGGATGCTTGAAGAAATCGGCGCGCCCTACGAAACCGTCATCGTTAAGTACGGCGACGAAATGAAGTCGGCGGAGTACCTCGCGATCAACCCGATGGGCAAAGTGCCGGCGCTCAGGCACGGCGAGACCGTGGTCACCGAATGCGGCGCGATCTGCGCTTATCTCGCCGACGCCTTTCCCGACGCAGGCCTCGCGCCGGCCCTCGGCGACCCCGCGCGGGGCTCCTATTACCGTTGGATGTTCTTCGGCGCGGGCCCCGTCGATCAAGCGGCCACCGCCAAGGCGTGCGGCTGGACGGCGCCCGCGGACCGGGCCGGCATGGTCGGTTTCGGCGCGCCGGGCGACGTGGCGACAGCGCTCGAAACGGCCATCGAGAACGGTCCGTATATTTTAGGCGAGCGCTTTTCCGCCGCCGATGTCTATGTCGGCTCCCTGATCTCCTGGGGCGTCAATTTCGAAACGCTCGAGCAACGACCGGCGTTCCGACCCTATGTCGAACGGCTGCAGGCGCGACCCGCCGCGCTCCGCGCCAATGAGAAAGACGACGCCTTGATGCCCAATGAGCCTTGAGGCGGAGCCCGCTCACTCCGGCGGATCGGCGTCGACGGGGCGATAGATCCCGGTGAACCAAGCGTTCCAGACGTCCGTTTCACGATCATACTGCTCGAAATGCTGGCGGACGGCGCCGTCCTCGAGGGGCGTCCACGCGCCCTTGAAGGGGCGGACTTGGCCGCCGCGATAAGTGATTTCGCCCTCGAGCCGCATCTCGCCGTCCTCGGTCAGACCGCCGGCGATTTCGACGATGATGGCTTGACTGACCCAAACCTGGCGCCATCGATCGGCCGCCGGATCGTAATAGTTGTAGCTTTGACCGGAATCGCCCCGGGCGGAGGTCCAACGTTCCACAATCAAGCACCCGGCGTCGTCGCGCGTGATCTCGTTGCGTCCCATGAATGCGCCCTCGGGGTCGCGAACCGTCCAATCGCCGAGCCAGAAATCGAACTGCCGATACGCCGGCGCATCGCATGTCGGCGGCGCCGGCGCCTCCTGCGCCCCCGCCGCGCCCGCCAACCCGACCGCGAGCCCCCAAACAAACAGCCACATGGCCAGTCCCTCCCGAACGAAAATCCCCGCCCTGGCGAAGCAAAGGCGGGGACGATGCTAAGCCGGAATGGACCCAGCGCCTATTCCGCGGCCATCGGAGCCTCGGCTGCGGACAATTGCGTGTAGCGCTTGAGGTGATGGTCGACATTCCCGAACTCGGCGTCGATCATCGTCAAACGTTTGAAATAATGGCCAATCGCGAGCTCCTCGGTCATGCCCATGCCGCCATGGATTTGGATCGCCTCCTGACCAACGAATCTGCTGGCTTGGCCGATCTTGGTCTTGGCGGCCGAGGCGGCCTTCTTACGCTCGACCTCCCCCTCGTCCAATTTCAGCGTCGCCATGTAGGTCATGGAGATCGACTGCTGGTGCTCCATGAACATGTCGACCATGCGGTGCTGCAGCACCTGGAACTTGCCGATC
>CAYYNG010000077.1:0-7579 GCA_964472435.1 uncultured Hyphomonadaceae bacterium
GATGATTATGGCCACCACCCGGTGGAGATCGCCGCCGTCTTGAAAGCCGCCCGGGCCATGCAAGGCGCGGATGGCGGGGTCATCGCCGTCTGCCAGCCCCACCGCTACTCGCGGCTGCGGGCCCTCTTTGAGGAATTCTGCACCTGCTTCAACGACGCCGACACGGTTTTGATCGCGCCGGTCTATGAAGCCGGGGAGAGCCCGATGCCTGGGATCAATCACAGGGAGCTTGCAAAAGCCCTCGTCGAGCACGGGCACAAACAGGTTGTGGCGCTCGACGATCTGCACGGGCTTCCCAAACAGGTCGCAGCCGTGGCGTCGCCGGGGGACATGGTCGTCTGCCTTGGGGCCGGCGACATCACCGTCCACGCGAATGCCCTGGCGGGCCGGCTCAACGCCTAGCGGACCGCGTCAAACCTCGTTAACCATATCGACGGTCAACAAAGCCGGCCGCGGGCCGGCTGGGCGAGGGGAGGTTTCATGGCGTTCAAGACTTTGATTAGAGGCGGGATCGCCCTCGGCGCAGTCGCGTTCGCGGCGGGGTGCAGCCAGCTGGAGCTGTCGAGCGCCGGCGACGCAGCGGCGACCTCGCTCGCCGCCAAGCTGCCGGATCCCGGCCCGGCGCCCGTCGGCAAGTTGAGCGCCGCGGCGGCGCCGACAGGCTACACCCTCGACCTCACCATCGATCCGCGGCGGGAGAGGTTTGCGGGCGAGACCGAGATCGCCGTCGAGCTCGCCGAACCCGCCGCGCATCTCTGGCTCCATGGCCGGGGGCTCGACGTCTCAACCGTGCGCGTCACCGACGCCGGCGGCGAGAGCTTCACCGCGCGCTACGAGCAGAAATTGGACTCCGGCGTCGCGCTCGTCTCCTTCGGCCGCATGCTGCCGGCGGGCTCGGCGACCGTGGAGATCGCCTATGAAGCGCCGTTCAACACGTCTCAGAACGCGCTCTTTCGCATGGAACGGGACGGCCGGGCCTACGCTGCGACGCAATTCCAGCCCATCGCCGCCCGGGACGTGTTTCCCGGGTTCGACGAGCCCCGCTTTAAGGTGCCGTTCGACATCCGGGTGACGGCGGCGGAAGATGATGTCGTGATCACAACGACGCCGGAGATCGGGCGCCGGCCCGCGGGCGACGGCATGGTGCGCCGGACCTTTGCGACGACCGAGCCGCTGCCGACCTATCTCCTCGCCTTCGCGGTCGGCCCCTATGACCTCAACGATTATGGCGATATTCCGCCGAACGCGGTGCGCACGCGGCCCTTGCGGCTCCGGGCGGTCGCGGGCGCCGGGCTCGGCGAGCAGCTCGACTACGCCCTCGCAAACACCGGCGGCATTCTGGAAGTGCTCGAGACCTATTTCGGCTCCGAGTATCCTTACGAGAAGCTCGATCTCATTACGCCGCCGGAAAGCTTCGGCGGGGCGATGGAGAATGTCGGCGCCATCGTCTACGACGAGTACCTTCTGCTCCTCGATGAAGACGCTCCGATTCAGCAAAAACGCGCCTACACGTTCGTGCATGCCCACGAGCTTGCGCACATGTGGTTCGGCGATCTCGTCACCCCCGCTTGGTGGGACGACCTCTGGCTGAATGAGAGTTTTGCGAGCTGGATGGAGAACAAGGCCGCCGACGCCTACTGGCCCGGCGGCGCCTTCGGCCTGACGACCCTCCGTTCGGCGCTGAACGCGATGAACGAAGACTCCCTTGCAAACGCCCGCCAAATCCGCGAGCCGATCGAGCGAAACGAAGACATCGAGAGCGCCTTCGACGGCATCACTTACGAAAAGGGCGGAGGCGTGCTCGCCATGCTCGAGAACTATGCCGGCGAAGACGCCTTCCGCGGCGGCGTCCAGCTGCATATGGAGCGGTTCGCCCACGGCGTTGCGACAGCGGACGATTTCATGGCCTCGCTCGCCGAGGGCAGCGGCCGCCCGGAGCTCGAGCCCGCCTTCCGCTCCTTCATCGAGCAGCCGGGGGTGCCGCTGATCGAAGCCTCGCTTGCATGCGAAACGGGCGCGCCGCCGACGGTGAGCCTGCGCCAGAGCCGGTATGCGCCGCTCGGCTCGGAGATCGACCCGCTCTCCGGACAATGGATCGCCCCGATCTGCGTCTCCTATGACGGCGCCCGGGTCTGCACGGTTATGGAAGAGCGGGAAGCCACGCTGCCGCTTGAAACGGGCGCCTGCCCCCGCCGCATTCATCCCAACGGCGGCGGCGCCGGCTATTACCGCTTCGCGCTCGATGAGGCCGGGTGGGACGCGCTTTTCGAAGACTTTGGAACCTTGCCGGGGGCCGAGGCGATCACGGTGGTCGACAGCCTCGACGCCGCTTTCCGAGCCGGCGCGGTTCCCGCATCGGTTTGGGTCGACGGCATGACGACCATGGCCGGCCACCCCGTTCCGGACGTGACGGCGGAGATCAGCAACCGCTATGAAGCGATGATCTCTGAACTCCTCGAGGGCGAGGCGCTCGCCAACGCCCAGCGCGTCGGTCGCAACACGTTCGCACCTCAATACGAGGCGTTTTCTCGTTATGATGAGACCGACGCGCTGCTCCTTGCCCAGAATCTCCAACGCCTCTTGATCGTCGCCCTCGACGATCAATCGCTGCGCGGGCCCCTCGCGGACCAAGCGGCCGCTTTCGTGGGCATGGATGGCGATCCGGACCCGACCGCGATCTCGCCCGACGAGTGGCAGACGGTCCTGAGCGTCGGCGTCCAAGATCTCGGCGCCCCGTTCTTCGAGCGCCTCGCTGCTATGGTCGAAGCCTCGGACCAGCCGGCCTTCCGCTTCGCCGGCGCCGGGGCGCTCGCGCGGACGGAGGATCCAGAGCTTGCCGCGAAGCTTCTGGACGATGTCGAGGCGGGCCGGTTCCAGGTCGGCGAAGGCCGGTTCATCGTCACCCGGCAGATCTATCGGAACGCAACGAAGGCGGCGACCTATGCGTGGGCGAGGGCCAACCCCGATCTGGCGCTCAGCCTCATCCCCGAGACATTCCGCGCAACGAACTTCCCAACCCTGGGCGGCGGCTTTTGTTCGGCGGCGGAGGCGGCCGATTGGGAGGCGTTCATCACGAGCCAGGCCGACAAGATCCCGGGCTATGAGCGGGCGCTCGCCCAGACGCTCGAGACGATCAATCTCTGCGCTGCGCTGAAAGCCGAAAGCGGCGAGGCGCTGGCCCAGGCCTTTGCAGCGCGGGCTGCGGGGTCGAGCGCGCCGGGGTGACAGGGCGGGCGGATTGCGCAAGGGAAGGCCATGGCCCTCGACCTCGCCGATCTGCCGCCCGTTCGCGGCAAACTGATCCCCGACGCGCCGCTCGCCCCCTATACCTGGTTCCGGGTCGGCGGGCCGGCGGACGCGCTGTTCCTGCCGACGGACGCGGCGGACCTTGCGGCGTTCCTTTGGGCGCTGCCGGCGGAGGTGCCGGTCACGCCGCTCGGCGTCGGATCCAACACGATCATCCGCGACGGCGGGGTTCCGGGCGTGGTCGTCCGCCTCGCCGGCGGGTATTGGGCCCGGGCCGACGTCGAGGGCGAATACCGCCTGTTCGCCGGCGCCGGAGCGCTGGATCTCTCCATCGCCAAAGCCGCAGCGAAAGCGGGGATCGCGGGGCTTGAGTTTCTCTCGGGCGTTCCAGGTTCGATCGGCGGCGCGCTCCGGACGAACGCCGGCTGCTACGGGCGAGAGCTGAAAGACGTGCTTGTCGAAGTCGAGACCCTGACCCGCAGCGGCGAGCGGCGCGTTTACTCGCAAGGCGCTGGCGCGGCGCACGAGGTCTCGTTCGGCTATCGGCGCAGCGACCTGCCGGCCGATACGATCGTCACAGGCGTCCGTCTGGCGGGCCGCGGCTCGGCCGATCCCGCCGGCGTTCAGGCCGAAATCGCCGCGCTCCAGGCCCGACGCGCCGAGAGCCAGCCGATCCGCGAGAAAACCGGCGGCTCGACCTTCGCCAATCCCGACCCGCCTGGCACGGCCGACGCGCGCTCAAGTTGGAAGCTGATCGACGCCGCGGGCTGTCGCGGCCTGCGCGTGGGTGGAGCGCAGGTCTCGCAGAAGCATTGCAATTTCTTGATCAATGCGGGCGGAGCGACCGCCGCGGATCTTGAGGCTCTTGGCGAGCTCGTGCGGGCGCGGGTCTTGGAAACGAGCGGCGTCGTTCTCCGCTGGGAGATCCGCCGGATCGGGCGGCTTCAGGCCGAATGACCATTAAGGCGCTTACGTGTGGCGCCGAGCGACGGCGATACCCGATAGGACCGTCTTCGCGTCCCCTTTCCGTTCGGAATTAAGCCGCTATTGAACCGCCATTGATAGGCCGCTTTCAACGGGCACGGTGTCTGACGGGCGTGTCGAATGGGAGCGGATGGCATGAAACGCGTTGCGGTGATCTATGGCGGGCTCTCCTCGGAGCGCGAGGTGTCCATCTCCTCCGGGGGGCAAATGGCGGCCGCCGCGCGCGAGGCCGGCTACGACGTGGTCGAGATCGACGCCGGCCGGGATCTCGCCGCCCGCCTAGCCGACATCGCGCCCGATGTCGTACTCAACGCCCTGCACGGTCCATGGGGCGAGGACGGCTGCGTCCAGGGGCTCTTGGAATGGCTCGGCCTGCCCTACAGCCATTCGGGCGTGCTGGCCTCCGCGGTGGCCATGGACAAACGCAAATCGAAAGCCGTCTTCGCCCAATGCGGACTCGATATCGCCCACGACGTGCCCGTAACGCGGGAAGCGGCCGCCGCCGACCATCCGCTTCCGCCGCCCTATGTCTTAAAGCCCGTGGCCGAAGGATCGAGCTTCGGCGTCATCATCGTTCGGGAGGGGGCGAACGCGCCGGCGCGTGAAGTAATGAACAAGAGCTGGACTTTTAGTAACTCTTTGATGGCTGAAGAATTCGTAAAAGGCCGAGAGCTCACTGTAGGTGTTATGGGAGATCGCGCCTTATCTGTCACAGAAATCACCACATTAAGGGAGTTTTACGACTTTGAGGCAAAGTATGCAGCCGGTGGATCAAGTCACGTTGTTCCGGCTGACATTCCCGAAGCCGTGGCCGCGCGCGCAATGGAGGCGGCCCTTGCCGCCCACCGGGCGCTCGGCTGTCGAGGGGTGACCCGGTCGGACTTCATATACGACGATAAGAACGACAGAGTGGTGATTTTGGAACTGAACACGCAACCCGGCATGACGCCCACCTCGCTCGTCCCGGAGCAGGCGGCGCATGTGGGCGTATCGTTCCCCGAGCTCGTCGCTTGGATGATCGAGGACGCCTCATGCCCAAGGTAAGAGAGACGTCGCAAACGCGCGGCCGGAAAGAGCCGCCGCCCCCGCCGACGGCGGAGAACGAGCTCCGCCTGTCGTCGATCGTGTTCGGGCTTGCGATGTTGGCGGCCTTCGTCGTCGCCGCGGCGGCCTGGATGGGCGGGTCGCTGTCGAAGATCGAGAGCCGCCTGGCGAATGCCGCGGACGGCGCGGCCCGGGCGGCGGGTCTCTCCGTCGAGCGCGTCACCGTCGTCGGCCTTACGGGCGAGCTGTCCGCGACGGTTCGGGACGCCGCCCGCATCGAGCCTGGCGAAAACATGTTCCGCGCCGATCCCCGCGTCATTCGGGAACGGGTGGAGGCGACGCGGCGTGTCGTCAATGTCCGCGTGCATCGCTTATGGCCCGATCAGATCGTGCTGATCGCCGATCCGGTCGAACCGATTGCGTTGTGGCTGGACGGGGAGAACTGGCGCGGCGTCGATGCGTTGGGGCGCGTTGTGCGCGCGCCCGAGGATGCGCGCGGGCTCGTCGTCGTCGCCGGGCCCGGCGCGCCGGAGGCGTCGCCCGCGCTTGTCCGCGCCTTGCTGGCGCACCGGTCGATCGGCGGATTGGCGCAGCGCGCGACGCGAGCGCCGGGCGGGCGTTGGGACATCGCGTTTGCGAGCGGGACCGAGGTCCGGCTGCCGGCGGATGACGATCTTGGGGCGGCGCTCTCCAAACTGGCGGAGATCCACTCGGCGAGCCGGGTGCTCGATGGCCGGGTGTCGCAAATCGACCTCCGGGGCGGCCTGGTGGCGCTTCGACCGGCTCGGGCGGGACGGGATATGGCGGGTTTGACGAGCGGGGCGGAGGGCTGATGGCGCGGGCGGATCAAAGATTGGCGGTGCGGACGGGCGCGAAATCGGGGCAGATCGTCGCCGCCCTTGATATCGGCTGCTCGAAAATCGCTTGCGTCATCGCAGAGCGCGACGCCTCGGATCCGCGGGCCTTTAAGCTGCTCGGCGGGGGGCGGCAACAAAGCCGCGGCTTCACCGGCGGCGCAATCACGGACATGGAAGGGCTCGAGCGCGCCGTGCGCCTCGCTGTCGAGGACGCCGAACGCCAGGCGGGCCTTAGGATCGATCAGGTCGTGGTTGGCGTTGCGGGCCCGAAAGTGCAGAGCACGCTCGTCGCCGCGACCGTGGATATCGGGGCGCGGCCGATCAAGGCGAAGGATCTCAACAGGGTTCATGCGGCCGCGATGGGCAAGTTCGACGGCAAGTCCGCCGAGATCCTGTGCGCCCATCCCATCGCTTACCGCGTCGACGACCAAGACGGCGTGCGCGACCCCCGCGGCTTGCATGCCGATCGTTTGCGCGTCTTGTTGAATGTCATGTCCGCGCCGAAGACGTTGGTTCGGAACCTTGAAGAGTGCGTCGGCCGCGCGCACCTTGCGATCGAGCGGTTGATCCCCTCGGCGGCGGCCGCCGGCATGGGCGCCTTGATTGAAGACGAGCGGGAGAACGGCGCGATCTGCATCGACATGGGCGCCGGCGTCACCAGTGTTTCGGTCTTCCTCAACGGCGTGCCCGCCTGGCTTGGCCTGACGCCGGCCGGCGGCCAACACGTGACAAGCGATATCGCCCAAGGCTTGGGAACCACGTTCGCGGCCGCCGAGCGCCTTAAAACGATTCATGGCGTGGCGGCGGCCGACGGGCCCGGCGCGTCCGAACGGATTGAAGCGCCAAGGCTCGGGCCCGATGGCCGGCTTCACTCGATGAGAATGCCGAAGCGAGAACTTTCCGACATCATCGCCCCGCGGGTCGAGGAGATCTTCGAATTGACGGCGAAGGCGCTTCAGGGAAGCCGCCTCGCCGCCGTCCTGCCCAGACGCACCGTACTGACGGGCGGCGCAAGCCAGCTATCAGGGCTGCGGGATGTGGCGGCCTCGGTGTTGACGTCGCCGGTTCGGCCCGGACGCCCTGTGACCGCTGACATTTTGGGCGAGGCGTTCGCCACTCCCGCCTTTTCAACGGTTGCGGGTCTGCTAAGTTATCACTTGGCGGGGCTACCTGACGCGGCGTGCGCCAAAGCCGGTCAGGGGATCAAAAAGGACCTCGGCGGATGGGTGGAACGCGCCGTTTCGTGGCTGAAGGAAAATTTTTAGCCCAAGCAGCTCATTTAACCGTCCCTTAGGTCCGCTGGCGGACAGTGTGCCCGTGGTCGGCGACGACGGGCGATCGGTAGAGTTTTTGAGGACGCGCTCAGATGGCAGTAGGTGAACTTCAGCCTCGAATTATAGTCTTGGGCGTCGGCGGCGCCGGCGGCAATGCGGTCAACAATATGATCG
>CAYYNG010000078.1:0-7567 GCA_964472435.1 uncultured Hyphomonadaceae bacterium
GGCGTTAGACTATCTGGGCGGGGGCGGCTTGTCCCGGCGCGCGGCGCAGCCCCTTGGGCGATCGGCCCAAAGGGTCAGGCGGCGGCCGGGCCGGTAATTCGTATGCCGATGCGAATAGATGCCATGGGTGGGCCTGTAGCAAAGCGGGCCAAACCTGTCATCCTGCATCCGATTCAGGCCCAAGTTGTTGGCATGCAACTTGCTGTCTCGGCGTCATACATGGCGGGAACATGCGAAAGAGGCTCGTTCTGAAACGCCCGCGCAGCTCCGCAAGACGCGGTAGAGGTCTTGGCAGATCGTAACGCTACAGCGCGTCCTGGCCCGGGACGGAAAACACCAGCCCCATCCTGTTTTCCACCCGGCGTCAGGACGCGCCCCCGGCTCCGAGCGCGGCCTTCGCCGCCATGACATCCTCGCCCATCTGCGCCACCATCTCATCAAGTCCGTCGAATTTCAGCTCGGGCCGAAGATAGGCGATCAACGCGACCTCTAGCGTCTTGCCGTAAAGGTCGCCGTCGAAATCGAAGATGAAGGTTTCGAGCAACGGGTCGCGAAGCCCGGTGGTCGGCGTGCGTCCGAAATTGGCGACGCCGTCCCGCCACGCCGCCTCGCCCGCGACCCGCGCCCGAACCGCGTAAACGCCGTGGCGGGGATGGATCAGCTCGCCGAGATGGATGTTGGCGGTTGGGAAACCGATCGTTCGGCCGCGCTTTTCGCCGCCTTCGACCACACCGTCCGCCACCCAGGGCGCGCCGAGAAGCTCCGCCGCGCGTTCCGGCTCGCCGGCGATCAACGCCTCTCGGATCGCGGTGGAAGAGGCTTTAGCGCCATCCAGACCATCGATCTCTTCGACCACGGTGACCCTGAACCCGAGCGCGCGGCCCAAGGAGGCGAGCCGCCCGGCGTCGCCCATACGGCCGCGGCCGAACCGGAAGTCGAATCCAACCGAAACATGCGCGGCGGCCAGCCCGTCAGCCAAAACCTCCCGAGCGAAAGTTTCGTCCGTCATACCCGCCATTTCCGCGTTGAAGGGCAGCTCGAACACGGCGTCGACCCCGGGCTGGGCCAGGATCAGTGCATTGCGCCGCGAGGGACGCAGGATCCGAAACGGCGCATCGCCGGGCCTGAAAAACGCGCGCGGCGGGGGCTCGAACGTTGCAATGGCGACGGGACCGCCCGCGGCCTGCGCCGCTGCAATGACAGCTTTGTGGCCGGCGTGAAGGCCGTCGAAGTTCCCTAAGGCGACGGAGTGCGCTTTCGCCGCCTCGGGCAGCGCGCGGTAGTCGGCGTAGACGGCCACGCCCCGCTCAGCCCTCGCGGCTCGGCGCGACGACCTTCGCCTCCCCGGTGATGACGTTCTTCCCGCCGACCTGACAGGAGACGGCAAGCGTCACGCGATTGCCCCGGTCCTGCTTCTCCGAAACCTCCGCCCGAACGGTGACGACATCGCCGATGAAGACCGGCCGACGGAACCGCATGTTCAGATCGGTGAAGATCGCGCCAGGCCCTGGCAGGTTGTTGCCAAGGATGCCCGAGATATAGGAGGCCGTCAGCGCGCCATGGGCGATGCGTTGCCCGAATTGGGTCGTCGCCGCATAGGCCTCGTCCATATGCAGAGGGTTTCGGTCCCCCGAAACATCGGCGAAGGCTTGGATATCGGCCTCGGTGATCGTGTGCACGGTTTCATGCGCCATGCCGATGTCGAGATCCTCGTAAGCATAGCCCTGCGGTTGGTTCATTTGGCGCGAAGCTCCCTTTCACTGCAACAGCTCCCCCGAAGCGCCTCTTAAACCGCTTCTCCGGCAAGGCGCAATGCTACCAGCGGAGGGCCGGCATTGCGTAGTCCGCTCGCACGCCGTGTTCGCGCATGAGCTTCACCGTCTCCGTTTCAAAATCGCCGGTTTCGTGATCGGCGAGACCCGTGCCGACATACATCGCGTCGATCCCCTGGGCGTTCGCGCCTTTGATATCGGTCGCCGGCCCGTCGCCGATGGCCAAGAGACGGGTGCGGTCGAGATCGGTGCCGAGCCCTTTGAGAAGGTCGAAGGCCGCCTGGTAGATCGGCTGGTGCGGTTTGCCGGGATAGACAACCTCGCCGCCTAAGTCGGCGTAGATCTCAGCCAGGGCGCCGCCGCACCAATAAAGGCGTTCGCCGATTCGCACTTGCCGATCGGGATTGGCGCACACGACGGGCAGGCCCAGCGCCTGAAGCGCGCGAAGCTCGGCCCGGTAATCCTCGGGATGATGGTCTTGATCGCGGAGCCCCATCAACAGCCCGATGTCGGCCTCTTCGGGCCGCTCGACGATCGTGAGGTTCAATCCGTCGTAAAGAAAGCGGTCGTGATCCCACCCCTCGTCGAGACCGAGGATCCAAAGCTTCTCCCCCTGGCGCCGGCTGAGCATGGCGCGCGCGGCGTCGCCCGAGGACACGCAATCGTCGAAGGCGCCGTCCGGCACGCCGAGGGGCTTGAAATAGCGCAACACGCGGTCTTTCGGCACGGGCGCGTTCGTAATCAGCACGACCCTGCCGCCGTCGTTTCGGAACGCCGCCAGAGCCTCGCACGCCCCATCAAAGGCGCGTCGACCATTATGCACGACGCCCCAGACATCGCAGAGAATGGCGTCGTAGCGCGCAGCGAGCTGCGACAGGCCGGCGGGGAAAAGAGGTCCGGTCATAGGGCGGATCTAGCCGCGGCCCGCACCGCGTCAATCAACCGAAGGCGCCGATCCGCTTGATGAAATCAGCCGGCGGCGCCGTTTCCTCCATGAGCGAGGACTTGATGGGTCGCGGCGCGCCGAAAACGTGCCCTTGGCCGTAGGGGATGTCGTATTCGAGGATTTCGACGACCGTCGCCTCGTCTTCTATTTTTTCGGCGATCAACGTCACGCCATAGCGCGTGAAAACGGCCGAGACGTCCTCGCCCTCGACGCGCCGATTGAGCGAGCTGACGGGCCGGGCGCCGAAGGGGTCGCGCAAACCGCCGAGGAGTTTCGAGCCGCTGATCTTCATAAAACGGATCCCGGCGTCCTGGAGCCGCGGCAGGTCGACCGAAAGATCGCCTGCATGGTCGATTGAGAAGCGGAAGCCGAGAGCCGTCAGCCGGTCCATATTCTCCCGCATCAAACGCGAGCGCGTTTCGAACCGGTCGGCGCGGATCTCAAAGATCAGCGAGCCTGCAAGATCGCGGTTCTCCTGCAGAAATTCGTGGAAGCGCGGGAAGAACTGATCGTCCTCAAGCGACGTCGCTTCAATGTTGCAGAACACCCCGACACGGCGGTCCCGCTCGGCGAGCCGGCGGACGATCTGCACGCAGCGGAAGAGGGTCATATTGTCGACGATGCCCATCAACGAGGCGCGTTTCGCCGCGTCCAAGAAGTCTGCCGGCAGGATCAACGCGCCGTCCGGATGGCGCAGCCGCGTGAACCCTTCGTAGAAAGCCACACGCCGTTGCGGCAGAGACACGATGGGCTGGAGATGAAGGTCGACGCGGCCATCCGCCAAGGCGTCCTTCACCGCGCGCAGCACCGCGTCGTCTTTCGGCGCGACCGCCGTGCCCGAGGATTCGGCGAGCTTCGCCTCGAAGCTCCGGCTCAAGCGCTCGATCAAGTTTTCGAGCTGTTTCATCTCGGAGACGAGCGCATCGCGACGTTCCGTAAGCTCCTGCTTCACGGTGGAGTCTAGAGCATTGGTTTGGGCCTCGACCACGTCGAGCCGTTCAGCAGCGTCGAGTTGGGCGCGCTCCACCGTGTCTAACCGGGCGGCCAATTCCTTCTCTTTGCGCCCTCGGCCGCTGAACGCAAAAAGGTGCGCCTGTCCAAGCACGGCGGCCAACAGAGCGCCGCCGGCGACGGCCAGGGGCGCGCCCACCGCAGCGAAGGCGAACAGCCCCCAGCCTGCGGCGGCGCCCGCCGCCATGTACATGATGAAAAGCAGAGCTCTCATCCCAACCACGCCCGAATCTCAGCCACACTTGAGTAAACGAATAGCGCGGAAGTGTTAATGAATTGCTTGAAATTTCCTTAATCACGAAGCGCTCGACACTGAGGATAAATCGTGGCGCCGACGCCACAGTTTTTAGAATCTTGGCGCGCGAACAGCGGGCGAAGCTTTGACTCGGAGGGCTTCGTCGCGCCCTAATATTGTCACGCGCCGCGGCGGGTGAGGATCCGGGGGGAGCCATCCGCGCGTCTTGGGGAGCGCGTCCTGGGGCGAACAGGGGGAAAGGGGCCTTGCCGACGCAGGGCCCCTTTCTTTTTACGACGCGCCCTTAGCCCGACGCATTCAAGTCGACGTTCGTGATGAAAATCGGCGGTCCGGCCAACGGCCATGCCGCGTCTCGCTGTGCGTCGGCGCAGGCCAGCGTGAAATCGACGGCCGCTGGGGACGGCAAGAGCTCGGCGGCGACCTCGCACGGCGCAATCAGCGCCGAGACGCCTTCATACTCGATCCGGAACATGCGCCGCAGCGGCCCCGCCGCCGTCGCCACCACCCTCAGATCGCCGGTATCCAGGGCCGTCCACTCCCTGGCCGCGGCCCCGGCCGCCGGCGTTCGAACGACCAAGGGCGCGGCATCGAAAGGCGAGGCGGCGCCGCCGTCCGCGACAATCAAGGCGTCCGAGACCTCGAACGCGGCGTTGACCGCTGCGACGATCCGCTCGGTCTCGGGAGGTCCGGCCACAGGCAGCGGGCGCATGCGGCCCGCCCGCCAGGTGGCGTTCCGAACCTCGTCGAGCCCCTCGATATCGTCGGCGTGGAGCGAGAAGAGCATCACGGCGTCGATTTGGGCGAGATCGTCATCGGACAAACTCGCCGCCACCCCGGCCGGCGCGCCGAGCAGAACCCGTTTTCCGCCGGCGACAACCAAGACGCAGGCGCGTCTTTGGTCTTGCGGGCCGCACGCCGCCAACGCGAAGTCCGTTGATGCGATCGAGCGCGCCGGCTCGGGGGGCGCCTCGGCGGCCCCGCATGCGGCGACGCCGAGGATCAGACCTGCGCCGATCAAGCGCCGCAAGGCCCGCATCAGCCAATCACCGTTTCGCCTGGCTCGGCGACGATGGTTTGCTCAATCCCGCCAACGCCGTCGATTTCGACGCGCACCTGATCTCCGACCGAGAGGAACTTAGGCGGCGAAAAGGCCGCGCCGACGCCGGCCGGCGTGCCGGTGAAGAGGACGTCTCCCGGCTCCAGGGTGAATGCGGCGCTGAGATGGGCGATCTGTTGCGCCACGGTGAAGATCATGTCGCCGGCCCGGCCGGCCTGTCTGGGCTCGCCATTGACGAAGGCCCGGACGCCGAGGTCTGCGAGCGGACCTAATTCCTCGGGCGAGACGATCCACGGACCGAAGGGCGCATGGGTGTCGAAGCCTTTGCCCATGTTCATTGTCGGCGTCGCCCGTTGCCAGTCGCGCACGGAATAGTCGCAGCCGCAGCAGAAGCCCGCCACGATCTCCATCGCGCGCGCCTCCGGCACGTGCCGCCCCCGACGGCCGATCACCGCGACAAGCTCGGCCTCATAGTCCAATTGGCTTGAAACCTTCGGCAGGTGGACGGGGTCGAAGGGCCCGTTGGCGGCCGTCGCTTGTTTGACGAACCAGGTTTGCACCGACGGCGGCTCGCGACCGGTTTCCGCGGCATGATCCCGATAGTTGAGACCGATCCCCAAGATCTTGCCAGGCCGGACAATCGGCTGAACCAAGTCCGCCGTCGACAGCGGCCGGCGCGGCGCGCGCGCCGCAGCTTCGCGCGCCGCCCCGGGATCTGCGAGCCAGCGCTCCAAGGGCTGCGGGCCAAGCTCCAAGATCGCCTCGCCCTCCAGAAGCCCCGACCAGATCTCAATGTCTCTGCGGTAACTGAGCCACTTCATGACCACCGTGTTCCTTTCGCAACATGCCGCTTTGAATCGACCCATGCCTGCTGATGGCTCATTGTGACGCGATTCCCGACACTCTACCGATCGTCTGGCGACGGAATGCACGGCTTGATCAATCACGATACGGCACAAGAAAACGCGTTAGGCGAACTTTTCAAACCCGGTGAACGCCTGACCATGCCGCCCTACCAACGAAGCTATTCCTGGGGCGAGGCCGAAGCCGGCGAACTCCTGTCCGATCTTCTCGAAGCGACGGAAGCCGGCGAGAGCCATTTCATCGGCGCCGTCGTCTTCGTCCGCCCCTCCCCCGAAGCGCCGGCGGAGATCGTCGACGGCCAGCAGCGACTGACCACGCTGTCCATGCTGCTCGCGGTCCTGCGGGACCTTGAGGCGGACCCGGAACGGGCGGCGGCGCTGCACGCGCTGATCGGCGATCCGCCGCGCGCGCTTCTCGGGGAGGACGCGAGCTGGCGGCTGACCCTCAACCATATCGACGGCCCCTATTTCCGCGCGCGGGTGCAAGACGCCGGAGCCACGAAATCCAAAGCCGACGAGACCGGCGACAGCGACAGCCAGATTCGGATGAACGGCAATATCGAACTGTTCGTTCGAGAACTCGAAGCGATCGAGCCCCAGCGGCGGCGGGCCCTGGCGCAAATGGTAGTCGAGCGCTGCCACATCGTCCGCGTCAACGTCGCCGACCGCGACGCCGGGTATAAGGTGTTTCGCGTGCTGAACACCCGCGGCAAAGAGCCCAACGCCCACGACATCATCAAAACCGACCTTTTCGAGCGGGCCGGCTTTTCCATCGAACAGGCCGACCGCCACGCGCGCATGTGGTCTGAACACGAAGCGCGACTCGGCGGCGCCGCTTTCGACGACCTTCTGCGGCAAATCCGGTTCATCCACGACCGATCCCTTCGCGGCGACATGATCACCGGCTTCCGGCGTGCGGTGATCTCGCGCTTCGACGCCGAAACGTTCTTAGAGGACATGCTTCCCAAATATGTCCGCGCGTTCGACGAGATCAGCCAAGGCGAGGCGCAGCTCGGACCGGCGACCGCGTCGGTCGCTCGTTCGCTGAGCCACCTGCGCTCGCTCAGCCATCAGACCTGGCGCGCGCCGGCGATCAAATTCCTCGTCAACCGCCGCGATCAGACCGACCAGGCGGCCGCCTTCTTCCAACGCCTCGAACGGCTCGGCTTTATTCTACAGCTCGTGATCCACGACCGGGATCAACGAAGCCGTCGCTACCGGAAGGTCCTCGACGCCATCGACACCGAACGCGATTTCGGCCGGAGCCGCGGAGCATTCGGCCTTTCCGGCGAAGACGGCCGCAAGGTTCGCGATCGATTGCTGGGGCGGTTCTCCACCTTCGGCCAACGCCGGGCGCTTGCGCTTCGGCTCAACGCGGCGCTGGAGGGCGGCGAGGTGCTGCCGGCGGAAGCCGACGCCACCGTTGAACACGTCTTGCCGCGAAATCCCGAGCCGGAGTCGCGTTGGCTCACGGTCTGGCCGCACGCGCGCGCTCGCCGTGAATACTGCGATACGATCGGCAATTTCGAGCTGCTGCCCCACGCCCTCAATCAGAAGGCGGACCGGATGACCTTTCATGAGAAGAAAGGGGTCTATTTCGACGGCGCAGACGGCGCCCGCTTCGCCCTGACGCGGGACATCGAAAATGAAGACCTCTGGACC
>CAYYNG010000079.1:0-7519 GCA_964472435.1 uncultured Hyphomonadaceae bacterium
GGCGCGGCCGTGCTCGCACTGCAAGGCCTGCCATCGGAAGCGTTCGACGCCGCGCTCCTTGCCGCGCTGAGGGCGCGGCTCGCCGCTGGCCCCTAAGGCGTTGTTTTAGCCCAAGTATCCGTTTACAAACGAGTCCGTTTGCTCCGAAATTGCTTTAGGACGAAGACGACCCGTTCGGGGCGGACTGGAGCTGGGTGTAGTTTTCGATCCCCACCCGGCCGATCAGGTCGAATTGGGTCTCAAGATAATCGACATGTTCCTCTTCATTGTGGAGGATCCGGCCGAAAAGGTCGCGGGAGATGTAATCGCGTTGCTGCTCGCAATACTCCATTGCGTCTCGGAGAAGCGGGATCGCGACATGTTCTAGCGCGAGGTCGCACTCGAGTATTTCTTTGACGCTTTCGCCGATGCGCAGTTTGCCGAGATCTTGCAGGTTGGGCAGGCCGTCGAGGAAAAGAATTCGATCGATCAGCCAGTCGGCATGGTGCATCTCTTCGATGGATTCTTTGTACTCATAGTCCCCGAGAATCGTTACGCCCCAGTTCTTCAGCATACGGCTGTGGAGGAAATACTGATTGATGGCCGTCAGCTCGTTCTTGAGCGCGGCGTTTAGGAATTCGATGACTTTCGGATCGCCCTTCATTGGCCTGTCCTTTTTTTGCAACGTCGCTCGCGCGGACTTACAAGGAACGACTTAGCTCCGAGTCGCATGTCCGCAAAGGGCATGAACGGAAAAAACTAATTAAAAACAGGGGGCTTTGAGATTGAAAGGCAGACGCAGACGCACGCCTACTCGGCGGCGGTCAATGTCCCGTCCGCCCCGGCGTCACTGTCCATTTCGTTCGAGATCACGTCGCCCATCGCGGTGCGGCATCTCCCGCAATTGAAAGCGCAGCCATGGTGGGCCTGCACCGCTTCGGGGCTTCGCGCGCCAGCGGCCACCGCGTCGCGGACACCGGCTTCATTGATGCGTCTGCAAATGCAAATGATCATGGTTCTCAATTTGCCCGGTTGCGAATGATTGTCAATCCGAATTTTCGGCCCGTCAGGCTTGCTTGACCGGCTTCGTCCGCGGCTCTACGCCCGAACGCCCACCCAAGGAGCCGTTCGATGTCCGACCTCGCCGCCCTCGCCGAGACCGCCAAAGCCTGGCCGTTCGAACAGGCGCGGGCGTTGAAGAAGCGGCTCGATCAGATGGAGAAGGCCGGCAAGCCGAAAGACGGACCCGTGGTCTTCGAGACGGGCTACGGGCCCTCCGGCCTGCCGCATATCGGCACGTTCGGCGAGGTTGTGCGCACGACCATGGTTCGGAACGCATTCCGTGCGCTGACCAAGGATGAGATCCCAACCCGGTTGATCTGCGTTTCAGACGATATGGACGGCATGCGGAAAGTGCCGCCCACGGTGCCGAACCCCGAAGCGCTCGAACCCTATCTGCAGATGCCGCTCACCCGCGTGCCCGACCCGTTCGACACCCATGAGAGCTATGGCGCCCATATGAACGCCCGGCTTTGCGCGTTCCTCGACGGATTTGGCTTCGACTACGAATTCGCCTCGGCGACGGATCTTTATACGAGCGGAGCGTTCGATGCGATGCTGATCCGCGCGCTCGAAAAGTTCGACGACATCATGAAAGTGATGCTGCCGACCCTGGGGTCCGAGCGCCAGGCGACGTACTCGCCTTTCCTGCCGATCTCGCCGGCCACGGGCCGCGTCCTCTATGTGCCGATGAAGGCGACGGACCCGGCGAAAGGCGAGATCACCTTCGAGGACGAAGATGGGACCGACGTCACCCTCTCGGTGCCCAGCGGGCGGACCAAGCTGCAATGGAAGCCCGATTTCGGCATGCGCTGGGCTGCGCTAGGCGTCGATTTCGAGATGTTCGGAAAAGACCACCAAGACAACGCGCCGATCTATTCCAAGATCTGCCAGATCCTCGGCGCCCGCCCGCCGCAGCAATACGTCTATGAGCTTTTCCTCGATGAAAAAGGCGAGAAGATTTCAAAGTCGAAGGGCAACGGAATCTCCGTCGAGGAGTGGCTCGCCTACGCGCCGCAGGAGAGCCTATCGCTCTTCCAGTTCCAGAAACCGCGCGTGGCGAAGAAGCTGTATTTCGACGTGATCCCAAGGGCGGTGGACGAATATTTGACCTTTCTTGAGAAGTTTCCGGGCGAAGAGCCGGCGCGTCAGGTGGAGAACCCCGTTTGGCACATCCATGGCGGCGAGCCGCCCGCAGAGACCTCTCCGGTCTCGTTCGCCTTGCTCCTCAATCTCGTCAGCGTCGCCAACGCCGAGGACACCGAAACCCTTTGGGGCTACATCACCCGTTACGCCCCGGAGGCTTCGCCCGAGACCCATCCCCTGCTCGATGAGCTCGCGGGCTATGCGATGCGCTATTACGAGCATTTCGTGCAGCCGACCAAAGTCTACCGCGCGCCCAGCGACCAAG
This sequence comes from uncultured Hyphomonadaceae bacterium, assembly GCA_964472435.1. Lineage (GTDB taxonomy): Bacteria > Pseudomonadota > Alphaproteobacteria > Caulobacterales > Hyphomonadaceae > CAYYNG01. The sequence continues at coordinate 2,450 of CAYYNG010000079.1, forward strand.
AACGGGCGGCGCTTGAGGATCTTGCGGCCCGCTTCAAGCTCTATGCCGGCGAGGGGACGGCGGAGGACCTCCAGACGTTGACCTTCTCGGTTGGCAAGGCGCACGGGTTCGACAATCTGCGCGATTGGTTCCAGGCGCTCTATGAAGTGCTGCTCGGCCAGTCCCAGGGCCCGCGCTTCGGCGGCTTCGCGGCGCTCTACGGGGTTGCGGAGACCGCCGCGCTCATCGACGCGGCGCTGGCGCGCGTGCCGAAGTGACGCCCGCGGCTTCGAGGCCGGCGAAGACCGCATAGGCGGCGAACCCGACGAGGACCGTCCACAGGAACGCACCGGGAACGCCGAGCCACCAGTCCAGGCAGGCGAGGACAAGCGCCTGCACCGCGATCGCGGCCGCCCCCGCCAACGGCCCGCCGATGCGCGTCGCCAGCGCCAGGATCAACGGCGCGGCGAGGACGCCGCCGACAGAGGACGCGGTCAGCACCAGCTCGCGCAAGCCCTCGCCTGAAAGCGCGATCGCGGCTGCGACGAGGCCGCCGGCGAAGGTCGCCCCGCGGGCGGCCGCGAGGCGCTGGGCGGCGGGGGCGGCCGGTCGGAGGCGAGCATGGGCCGTGCCAAAGGAGGCGGAGACGGCGAGGAGGGCGGAGTCCACCGACGACAAGATCGCCGAAAGAAGCGCGCCGGCGAAGACGATATAGAGCCAAGGCGGCAACAGCGCTTCTGCAACGCTCGGCAGGAACTGATCGCCCGCGCCCAGCTCAAGGCCGAGCTCGGGCCCGATCAGGCCGAGCGCGATGGGCGCCGACCCGACCGCGAAATAGATCCCCGCGCCCAATAGCGCGCCGCGCCTCGCCGTCGCTTCGGTCCGCGCGCCGAGGGTTCGAGAGATCGCTTCCTGGGCGACGATGGTGCCGAGGATGGGGATCAGCCAGATCTCCGCTTGGTCGAGGGGGCGTTCGCCTTCGGGCAGTAAGCGCAGGCTTTCGGGCCGGATGAGGTCGACCGCCGCGCCGGGTCCGCCGGCGGCGGCCGCGACTGCAAAGACGAGGACCACGAGCCCGATCACCAAAACAACGCCCTGGACCATGTCGGTGACCACGTCGCCGATCAGCCCGCCAAGCAAGGTATAGGCGAGGACGACGGCGGTGGAGACGGCGAGCGCCGGGGCGAAGCCGAGCCCGCTCGAGGCGGCGAGGATGGTGGCGAGGGCGTAGAGCTGGGCGGCCGCCCAAATGAGCCCGCTCAGCGCCACCGCTGCGGCGGCCAGCCCCTCGGCCGCCGGGCCGAACCGTGCGCCGAAAAAGCCGGCGATGCTGAGATGTCCGCCGCGCCGCAGGGCCCCGGCGACAAAGAGGCCCAGAACGACGATGCCGAGGCCGTATCCGAACGGCTCCACCCGGGCCCCGGCGAGCCCGTTCTCTGCGACCTCGGCCGATGTGGCGATGACCGTCTCGGAGGCGAACCAGGTGGCGAAGAGGGAGAGGGCGACGGGCCAGACGCCGAGCCGGCGGCCGGCGACGAGATAATCGGTCTCAGACGCGATGCCGCGGGAGGCCCAGGCTGCGATGGCGAGCTGGGCGAGCACATAAACGCCGATGGCGATCAGCATGGTCGGCGTCCCCCGGGGCAAGCGTCCGGGCGGTCGTCTAGCGGCGGAGGGCCTTGGGCGCAAGGACGGACGGGCCGACCGGCGCCGCCTCGTCGGGACGGCCTGCTATTGGGCTGCGATCAGGGTCGTTTTGCCCAAGGAAGGGCCGCCTTCGGGCCAGCGCGCCCAGAGGTCTGCTTCCGCGGCCGCCGCGGTGTCCATCGCCGCCTCCTTCACATGGCCATAGCCGCGGATCCCGACCGGGATCGAGGCGATCACCACCGCAAGCGCGTGGATCGTCTCGGTCAGTTCGTCGGCGAGGCGCTCGAGCGTTTCGAGATAGGCGTCCCGCAGCGCGCGTTCGGCTTTGCGCTCCTCGGTCCAGCCGAAGAGATCGAACCGCGTGCCGCGCAGGCCCTTCATGCGCGCCATGATCTGGAACGCCCGCAGCATCCAAGGCCCGAACCGCTTTTTCACGAGATGGCCGTGCGAGTCTTTTTTGGAGATCAGCGGCGGGGCCATGTAAAAGCGCAGCGTGCCGCCGGTGAAGGTGTCTTTCAGCTGCTGGGCGAAGGCCCCGTTCGTATAGAGGCGGGCGACCTCGTATTCGTCCTTATAGGCCATCACCTTGTAGGCGTAGGTCGCCGCAGCTTTCGAAAGGGCGTCGCCGAGGCCGAGCGCCTCTTCAGCCGCGCGAACAGTGGAAACGGCCTCCCGGTAGCGGGCCGCATAATCCGCGTTCTGATAGGCGACAAGCCGCTCGGACCGGTCGGCGATCAGCTCGTCCAGCGTGCGTTCCGGCGCGACCCCGCGCGGGTCCCGCATCGCCTGCAGCCGAGCGGGGTCGTGGGCGGCGAGGCGGCCGAGGTCGAATGCGGACATATTCTCTTCGATTTTCGTGCCGTTGAGCTTGATCGCCCGGTAGAGCCCGCGCAGCGTCACCGGCACTTTGCCCTTCTGCCAGGCGAAGCCCAACATGATCATGTTTGTGTAGATGGCGTCCCCGAGATACCCGACGGCCATGGCTTCGGCGTCGACATCCCCGAAATCGGCGGCCTGGCGCTTCACTCGGCCCGCAAGGAGGTCGCTCTCGAACCGTTTCGACCGGTCGTGAATGAACTCGCTGGTCGGGGTGACGTCCCGGTTCGCATAAGCCGCCGTTCGCGCGCCATCCATCAGGTTCAGCGCGTCGCCTGAGGCGGCGACGACCAGGTCGCAGGCGATGACGAGGTCTGCGCTGGCCGGCGGCACCCGGCCGGCGGTCAGCTGTTCCGGCTCCTTCGCGAACCGGACATGGGAGAGGACGGGGCCGCCTTTTTGGGCGAGGCCCGTCATATCGAGGGAGGAGGCTGCGTTGCCGTCGACATGGGCCGCCATGGCGAGCACGGCGGCGACCGTTGTGACGCCCGTGCCGCCCACGCCGGTGAAAACCAGGTTCCAGGGCTCGGCCAGGGCGGGCGTTTCCGGGATTGGCAAGGCCGAAGCGTCGAATTCCGGCCGCTCGGCCCGGGCGCTGGCGAGCCTGGCGCCCTTGACGGTCACGAAGCTCGGGCAGAAGCCTTTGATGCAGGAGAGATCCGTGTTGCAGGTCGATTGGTTGATCCGACGCTTGCGGCCGAGCTCGGTCTCCACCGGCTCCACCGAGAGACAATTCGATTTGACCGAGCAATCCCCGCAGCCCTCGCAGACCTCCTGATTGATGATCACGCGGATATCGTCCGGCGCGCGCAGCCCACGCTTCGCCCGGCGGCGTTTTTCAGTGGCGCAGATCTGGTCGTAGATGAGAACCGAGACGCCCGGCGTCTCGCGCAGCTCCCGCTGCACGTCGTCGAGCCGCGCCCGGTCGAAGATCCGTACGCCCTCGGGAAGGCCCGTCGCGCCTGCGTAGCGGGTCGTGTCGTCGGCGACGATGACGATGGTTTTCACGCCTTCGCCATGGACCTGCTGGGCGATCTGGACCGGGGTTTGCCCGCTTTCGACAAGCTGCCCGCCGGTCAAGGGGACCGCGTCGTTATAAAGCATCATATATGTTATGTTCGCACCCGAGGTGACGGCCGCGCGGATGGCGAGCGAACCCGAATGGGAATAGGTGCCGTCGCCCAGATTGACGAAGACATGGGACTCGTCGGTGAAGGCGTGCTGGCCGATCCAGCCGACGCCCTCCCCGCCCATCTGGCTCGTCATGTCGGTGTTCCGCTCGGGCAGGAACGTCGTCATATAGTGGCAGCCGATGCCGGCGAGGGCGCGCGAGCCCTCGGGCACGACGGTCGATGTGTTGTGGGGGCAGCCGGAGCAGAAGTGCGGCTTGCGCACGGTTGGCGCGGCGTTTGCGCGGGCCGCCTCCCCCGCGCGGCCGACCCGGTCGAAATAGGCGGCGGCCCGGGTTTTCGCCCAACGGCCGGGGATGCGGTCCATCAGCGCGGCGGCGATGTCGGGGATCGGGATCGAGGCGGTTTCGGGTAAGAGCGGCGCGCCCTCGAGCGTGCGCTTGCCTTCGATCTTCGGCCGGCGGCCGTCGGGCAGGTCGTAGAGCGCCTCTTTCAATTGGGCTTCGATCAGGGGGCGCTTGTGTTCGATCACCAAGACGCGCTCCAGCCCGTCGCAGAAGGCGCGGATCGCGGTCGGCTCCAGCGGCCAGGGCATGGCGACTTTGAAGATCGACACGCCCAGTCGGCCCCGGGACGGCGCCGCGTGCCGCCCCATGATCGCCATGTCCGCCGTGCCCGTCATGGCCGGCCTCTTCGGGCGTCAGACCCAAGGCGGCCAGCGCTTCGAAGACGTCCCGCGCGGCCTGGCCGGTGACGATCACGCCAAGTCGGGGCTTGGCGGCTGGCAGGATCGCCCGGTCGAGCCTGTTCGCGCGGACATAGGCTTTGGCGGCTGGGATCTTATAGGCGCGGAGGCGGCGCTCCTTCTCCATCGGATCGTCGCCGCGGCGAAGGTGCACGCCGCCTTCAGGAAGCTCGAAGTTCGGAGCGCTGATGCTGATGCGGTCCAACGTCACATCGATGACCGCGCCGGAATCCATCGTATCCGCAAGGGCGACGAGGCCGGCCCACGCGCCCGAGAACCGGCTCATCGCGATGCCATGGGCGGCGTAGTCGAGCACGTCCTGGATGCTGGCGGGGTTCAGGACCGGGATTTCGGCGTCCGCCAGGGCGAATTCCGACTGGGAGGGAAGGGTGGAGGATTTGCAATTATGGTCGTCGCCGACGACGGCGAGGACGCCCCCCAGCGCCGAAGAGCCTGCGAAGTTGGCGTGCTTGAACACATCGCCGGTTCGGTCGACGCCGGGCGCTTTGCCATACCAGATGCCGAACACCCCGTCATAGCGCGCGCCGGGAAACAGCCCCAATTGCTGCGAGCCCCAGATCGCCGTGGCGCCGAGGTCCTCGTTGAGCCCCTCCCACAGCTTGATATCTTGGGCGTCGAGGCGCTTTTGCGTCGCGCGGAGCTGCTGGTCGTATCCGCCGTGGGGCGTGGCGC
>CAYYNG010000080.1:0-7506 GCA_964472435.1 uncultured Hyphomonadaceae bacterium
GATACCGAGAGCGATCAGGCGTGTGGCCGGCAGCACGCTGTCCCAGGCGAGCATTACAAAGGCGAGGCCGGTGGCGAGGATCACCGCCCAAAGGATCGCTTGCGACCCAGAGCCGGCGAGAATGTCGCCCCCGCCCGTCCAGACCATGAAGCCGAGCGCGCCGCCGACCATGACGAGGAGGGGCGCGCCCATATAGATCGCCTTGGTCGGCGCCTCGACGGGCGCGCCGGGCGCCGCCGCCACGCGGCCCTCCGCCTCGCGCATCGGCCCGAAGACGCGGACGGTTCCAGCGGTCAGAAACACGCCGGCGACCGTGAGGAGGGCGTAGAAATTGAACGGCACAGTGGCGGCGACGACGGCCAGCGGCTCTGCCAGCGCGTAGGGTTCGACCAGCCCTAGGATATAGGCGCCCCAGCCATTGAGCAGGATCAGGACGCTCACGGGCGCGCAGGTCGAGTCGATGATATAGGCGAGGCGCTCGCGGCTCATCTTTAATCGGTCGAAGAGCGGCCGGCCCATGACGCCGGTAGCGAGCAAGCTGACATTGGTCTCGACGAAGAGGAACACGCCTGCGGCGGCGGTGACGAGGCCGGCCCGCCGGGGGGTGGAGGCGACGCCCGAGGCCATCAACCGCTCCACCATGGCCGCCACACCGCCCGAGGCCCGCATATAGGCGATGAGCGCGCCGATAATCGTGCAGAAGAGAAGGATCCGCGTGTTGCCTGGGCTTTCGAAGACGCCCACCACCCGGTCGATGCTGGCGAGCGCGCCCAGCGCGGGATTGCCGCCGGCGATCAGCGTTTCAGACAGCCAGATCGCCCCGCCGAGCGCGTAGAAGACATTTCGCGTCCAGATCGCGAGCCCGATCGCCAGGATCGGAGGCGTGAGCGTGAGAAGCGGCTCCATTCAGCCGATCTGGCCCCGGTGGCGAAGCTTCGCGTCGGCGAGGACGCAGGCCACCATGGCCTCGGCCACGGGCGCGCCGCGAATGCCGACGCAGGGGTCATGGCGGCCCTTGGTGCGCACCTCGACCTCTTCACCGTCGCGGGTGACGGATTGGACCTCGGCAAGGATCGACGAGGTCGGTTTGATCGCAATGCGCGCGACGATGGGTTGGCCGGTGGAAATGCCTCCGAGGACGCCGCCATTATTGTTCGAGAGGAACCGCGGCCCGTCATCGCCCGTGCGCATTTCGTCTGCGTTCCTTTCACCCGAAAGCGCTGCAGCGGCGAAGCCCGCGCCGATTTCAACACCCTTTGCGGCGTTGATCGACATGAGCGCGCCGGCGAGGTCGGCGTCGAGCTTGCCATAGACCGGCGCGCCCCAGCCGGGCGGCACGCCCAGGGCTTCCACCTCGATCACCGCGCCCGCGGAGGAGCCGGCTTTGCGCGTCTCATCAAGGAACGCCTCCCAAACCGGAACGATCTCGGCGTCTGCGGCGAAGAAGGGGTTCTCGCCCGGTCGCGCCCAGTCTCGCGTCTCGCTCGCTCGATGCGGGCCGATTTGAACGACCGCCGCGCGGATCTGGACCCCGTCGCCCAGGACCCGCCGGGCAACCGCGCCGGCGGCCACGCGCGCCGCCGTCTCGCGCGCCGATGACCGCCCGCCGCCGCGATAGTCGCGCACGCCGTACTTCGCGTCATAGACATAGTCGGCGTGGCCCGGGCGATAGCGGTCGCGGATCTCGGAATAGTCTTTCGAGCGCTGGTCGACATTTTCGATCATCAGGCTGATCGGCGTCCCCGTCGTCACTTGGCCGCCTGTTCGGTCGTCCTCGAAGACGCCGGAGAGGATCTTCACCTCGTCCGGCTCCTTGCGCTGGGTGACGAAACGCGACGTACCGGGCTTGCGCGCCTCCATGAAGGGTTGGATCCAGGCCGGCTCCAGCGGCAGGCCCGGGGGGCAGCCGTCGATAATGCAGCCGATGGCGGGCCCGTGGCTCTCGCCCCAGGTGGTCACGCGGAAAAGATGGCCGAACGTGTTGTGCGACATTCGGGCGTTCCTGCCCCGCTTGGCGTGGCCGCGCAAGCTTACCGAGCCTATGTGAGACCCATGAGCGACGATATCATTCCCAAAACGCCAAGCGCCGACGACTACTCCGCCGAGCCGGCCCGCGGCCTGATAGATCCGACGGAAGATCCGCTGGATCTTCTGAAAACTTGGCTCGCCGAGGCGCGCGGGGCCGAACCGAACGACTCAAACGCCATGTCTCTGGCGACGGTCGATGAAGACGGCCTCCCCGATGTTCGCATCGTGCTCCTAAAGGGTGTGGGGCCGGGCGGGCTCACTTTTTTTACGAATTACACAAGCGAAAAGGGCCGCCAGCTCGCCGCCCATCCGAAAGCCGCGCTCTGCTTTCACTGGAAGAGCCTGCGCCGCCAGGTTCGGGTCCGCGGCGAGGTCGAGCGGGCGCCGGATACGGAGGCCGACGCGTATTTCGCCACCCGCTCGCGGATGAGCCAGATCGGCGCTTGGGCCTCGGACCAATCGGCCGAGCTCGCGAAACGATCGGACCTTGAAGAGGCCGCGCGCCTGCTCGAAGATCGCTACTCATCTGAAACGAAGGTCCCGCGCCCCGAACACTGGGGCGGCTTCCGCCTCGCGCCCCAATCGATCGAATTCTGGCAGGACCAGCCTTACCGCCTGCACGACCGGGTCAAGTATGACCGCGACGGCGAAGCCTGGCGGACCGTGCGGCTTTATCCATGAAGCGCCGGCTCAGGCGAGATAGTCGTAAAGCACGCGGCCATAGGGCAGGGTCAAATCGGCGATGAAATGCTGTCCGCCGACGATCTTCCGCACCGGAAGATCCGCGACCGGCGCGTTAACGTGTGGAACAAGGTGCAGGCGCGCCTCGCCGCCCCAATACCCCTTGATCGCGATATCGGTCAGCTCGTAGCCGACGAGCTGTGCGATCGCCGGCTCGCCGTCGACATGTGGGATGAGTTTGAGATTGATTTGCGTTCCGCCGAGGCGTTGTTTGCACTCTTCGGGGTCTCGGCAGAGATTTTCGTGCTTGTAGACCATTGTGCCGAGCGCGACGCGCTCGCCTGAATATTCCAGAGTGCCGGTTAGCGTGTCGTGCCGCACCTCGAGCCGCGGCTCTCCCCAGCGCTTTGGAAACCCCCAGATTTCACGGCCCGCGGTGATCGGCGGCTCGTCATTAAGGAACATCATCGCCGTGTATTTGACGGGGGTCCCGTTGAAACGGCAGGGGATCACGACGCCCGATTCTTGGTAGCTGCCGAAACCGGCGCTGTCGGGCATATTGATCCACTCATAAAGGACGTGGTTCGAGCCGTCCGGTTCCAGCGGCTCCGGCAGCAGGCGCCGGATCGCGTCCGGCTCGCTTTCATATGTGACAATGAAGTATTCGCGGTCGATGAAACGATAGGGACCGTCGGGGTAGCTCGGATTCCCGGGCGGCATAGATGGCAGGTCCAGGATCTCGTCGCGGTTCACTGGCGCACCTCTCAGTCACGGGTCTCCCAAATAGGTGACCCGGTTGGCCGAATGCTGCAAGGCGCAATTCAAGTAGGCTCGGCCGCCCAGCCAATGTCGCACCGCCTGGGCTGAGTGCGTTCACGACGGCATGACGGGCGAGCGTTGCGGTGCGCTAATGCTTCATACGGCTTGAGGCGACATTCGCAGCGCCGCTCGCTTTGTCGCGGGCGAGGAGGTTCTTGCGTGCGTCCTGGACGAACGAGCTCGCGCGGACGCCGCCGAGGAAGACATTGCCGAGCAAGCGGCCGGGCCAGCGCATGGGGCGCTTGAACTGGACGAGCAGCACCACCCGGTCCTCATCGGTCTCGTTCCAGGCCTCGTGATCGTAAGCGTCATCAAACACAAAGGCTTCGCCTTCTTTCCAGGCCAGGTATCGGTCGTCGACGCGGATTCGGCACTTGTCCGACGCGTCTTTGGGCACGATCACGCCGAGGTGGCAGGTCAGGATCGCCTTCGTCACGCCGCGGTGAGCGGGGATATGGCTGCCTGCTTCCATAATCGAGAAGAAGCCCGAATTGATGCCGGGGATCTGCTCCAAGACCTTCGTCGTCTCCGGGCAGCGGGCGCAATTATGCTCGAGTTTGTAACCGTAGCCGACCAGGAAGAAGGATTTCCAACGCTTGTCGTCGGCGATGCCTTCATGGTCGGGCGAGACCTCGACCAGCGGGTGAACGCCTTGGCGCTCGGCCATGATCGCCTCGGCTTCCTTGCGGATGGCCGGCCAATTCGCCTCAAGCAGCTTCGTGAACTCGAAAAGGCGCGGGTCCACGACAGGTTCGTCGCCGATGCGCGAATATTTCGACAGTATCCGGTCCACCCGGGGGCGCAGGCGCTTGCCGAGCCGGACAAGCGCGGTGGAGCCTTCAACGCGTTGGTTGGGCAAGCCGCCGCCGGCGGATCTCGGCTGGAGGCTCGGTTGTGCGTCGGGCATGGCGTACTCCCACAGGTGTTGCGAGGGAGTAGGTAGGGGTCGACCAAGACGCCGACAACGTCATTTTGGTTATGATACGATAAGTTAACCGAGCAATCCCGATCACGTTTGATCTATCAAACGCGAAGACTTTACAAGGTTGTATGAGAGTGAAAACCGACCCTGACACCCACGTTCGCCTTTCGACTTGGACCGACCGGCCGATTGAAGACATGCAAGCGCGGGCGACGGCGTTCCATGCTGAAATGGCGCGCCGGCGCTCGGTGCGCGCCTTCTCGGATCGGCCCGTGCCGCGCACGGTGATAGAGGCTTGCATCGCCGCCGCCGGCACCGCGCCCTCGGGAGCGAACCACCAACCGTGGTTCTTCGCCTGCGTCGGGTCTGCCGAGAAAAAGCGGGAGATCCGCGTGGCTGCGGAGGCCGAAGAGCGCGCCTTTTACGGCGGCCGGGCGGCCGACGAGTGGCTGGACGCCCTCGCCCCCATCGGGACCGACGCGGAAAAGCCCTATATGGAAACCGCGCCTTGGCTGATCTGCATCTTCGCCCAGCGAAGGGGCGGGGTGCGCGCCGGGGAGGAGAAGAAGAACTACTACATCCACGAAAGCGTCGGCATCGCGACAGGGCTGCTCATCGCCGCTTGCCAGGAGGCGGGGCTGGCGACATTGGTCCATACGCCGAACCCGATGAAATTCCTGAACGGGATCTGCGGCCGCCCCGAGAGCGAAAAACCGTTCCTGATCCTCGTCGCCGGCTACCCGGCCGCGGATGCGATGGTGCCGAAACACGCCCTCATCAAGAAACGGCTCGAAGAGATCTCGGCCTTTCTCTAAGCGGCCGACCGACTATGGCGATAAACCAGTGTTTGCGGTTCGCCGGGGGTCTTTGCGTCGGTGTCGAGCGTCGCGCCTAACTTTTCCGCAAGGCGGATCGAGCGCAGGTTGGCTCGGTCGATATTGCTGACGAAGGTCTCCCAGCCGAGCTGTTCGAGGGCGAACGTCCGCGCCCGGGCGGCGGCCTCCAGAGCGTATCCTTGGCCTTCGAACCCGTCCCACAACAGCCAGCCGAGCTCGCGCTCGGGCGTCGCAACGGGATGGTTGAGCGAGACGACGCCGACCCGTGCTCCGTCGGCGCGCCGTTCGATCATCCAAGCGCCATAGCCGACAAGCGCCCAGCGGCCGAGGCCCGCGGCGAAGGCGTCCCAGGCTTGGCCAAGGGAAAGCGGGCCGTCGACGAATCGAGACCGCGGCGAGGTGAAGAAGGCCGCGAAGGCGTCAAAGTCGTTCAGGCGAGAAGCTCTGAGCGTGAGGCGGTCGGTCTCCAGCCTCGGCGCGGCGGCGACCGTCATATGAGCCCTGCAGCCGCGAGCCGGTCGAGCACCGGCGCTATCATGCGATTGATCGCATCTTCTGATGGCTGGAGATCGCCATAGGCCGGCAGGCCCTCGTCGGCGATCACGAGGTCGGCGCTGAATTTGGCCGGATGCGTATGGCGATAGTGGGCGGCGCGCACATTGCCGAGATATTGGGTGAGCACGCTCTCAATGCTGCGCCCGCGGTCGAGCACGTCGCGCCTCAGCCGCCGGGCGAGGCGGAGGTCGTCGGGCGTGTCGACATAGACGGAAAGGTCGATCAGGCCGGCGATCTCGGGAATCGAGAGCGCGTGGATGCCCTCGAGCAGGATGACCGGCGCGGGGCCAAGCGTGCGGGTTTCGCCGGGCCGTCTGTCATGGCGATCATAGTCGTAGATCGGTTGGTCGACGGGTTCGCCGGACTTCAGAGTTGCGAGGTCGCGGGCGAGGTGGGCGGCGTCCTTCGAGGCCGGATCGTCATAGTCGATGCTCTCTATAACGGCGACGCGTTCCGCGTCGGTCGTGCAGGGGCCGTAATGGGCCATCGGCCAGTAATAGGCGTCTTCATGAAAGATCGTCGCAAGATCCGGTCCGAGACGGTCGATCAAGGCGTCCGCCAAGGTTGACTTGCCAGAGCCGGAGCCGCCGGCGATGGCGATCAGATAGGAGGGCGCGCGCGACATGGCCGGCTGTCTATCAGGCCCCTATGGCGGGGAACAAGCGCCCGGGCAGGGTTCGAGGTTGCCCGGGCGCCGTTCCGGGCGCGTCGCCTTATGATCGGTCGGCGGCGCGCCCAAAGTTCCGCGTCAGCGCGTTCCGCGCGCTTCCACGATGGGCCCTTTCAACAGGAGCGTCTCAAGATCCCGCTCCACGGCCACCTCCAAATACCCCGCTTGATCGAATTCGAGGCCGGCATGGGTCCGTTCGCCCGGTCCCGATGCAAGCGTGCGGCCGTCTTGGGCCTCTAGCCGCCAACCGAGGGGCTTTAGTCCCGCATCGGCGAACTCAGCCTCGAGATCCGCCCGCCGGGGAAGCTCGACGGGCAAGGGCGTCTCCAGTTCGCCATCCACCTCGGCGAACAGCTGAACGATATAGGCTTTGCCGTCCACGATCGCGGCGCCGACCCCCATATGGGTGAAGCGGTCGCGCATCAGGTTCCGACGGTTTTGGTCATCGAGAATGAGTTCGCGGAACGCCTCGCCCGGCTCCACATGGGCCGCCATGACGATGTTGGCGCCCGCGGCCGAGGCCAGCATCCGGCGATCGATGACGCGCATCCGGTAGAGGTGGCCGCGGCCTTCCAGATCGTCATGGGCGACATAGCTGCGCGCCGCCATGTCGAGGGCGTGGGCGCGGGCCGCATCGTTGAGCGCCGTGCGAACGACGAGGGGCTCATGCCCCAGCCGCTCGCGTTCCCGATTGGCGAACGCGGTGAGACTGCGCTCCAGGGCCTCGGCGTCCGGGTCCGCCGTCGCAAGGCAGACTCGGGTTTCAGCGGCATAGGCCGCCGGACCCGGCGCATATCCGTCCGCCAGTTGGCAGGGCTCTCCCCCTGCCGTCCGAGGGTCCGCTTGGGTGGGGGCCGCCAGCGCCGCAAAGGCCAGCGCAAGGGCGGCGGATGTGTCATAAAACCGTAACATGGCGAGGAAGCTGATCCTCGGGAATGAGGGTGTCAATCCGGGTTCGGTCTAAAAATTAATCCGTATAGATACATAAACTATCA
>CAYYNG010000081.1:0-7466 GCA_964472435.1 uncultured Hyphomonadaceae bacterium
GCCGCGGCCATTGCCTTTGCGCACATCATGTTTAAGGGGATGTTGTTCATGAGCATGGGGGCGGTGCTCTATCGAACGGGAACCACGAAGGCGAGCGAGCTTGGGGGGCTCTACCGGTCGATGCCGTGGACGACGGTGTTCTGCATCATCGGCGCGGCCTCGATTTCCGCGTTTCCGCTCTTCTCGGGGTTTGTGGCGAAGTCCCTGACGATGAGCGCGGTGTTGGAGGCGCATCTCTATATTGTCTGGGCGATGCTTCTCTTTGCTTCCGCGGGCGTTCTCGAACACTCGGGCATCAAGATCCCATATTTTGCATTTTTCGGGCACGATAGCGGCCGACGCGTCGACGAGGCGCCCTTCAACATGCTGCTCGCCATGGCGCTCGCCTCGTCGATCTGCATCGTCATCGGGCTGCCGGTTCTGCTGCCCGGGTTTAACTACGAATGGCTCTACGAAAAGCTGCCCTATCCTGAGGTGGCGCTCGGCTATCACGTCTACACGGCCGAGCACATTCTCACCCAGATGCAGCTCTTAGTGCTCGCCGCGTTCGCCTTTGTCGTGCTGAAGCGGCTCAATTGGTATCCGCCGGAAAAGCGCGGCGTGATCCTCGACTTCGATTGGAGCTACCGGCGGCTCGGCCATGGCGCCTTAATGTGGCTGGGCGCGGTCTGGGCGAAAGCCGGACCTGCGATGACGGCCACGTGGCGAGGCTTGAGCGCGCGTGCGTTCGGGCGCCTCGAGGCGGCGTTCAGTCCCCAAGGCGTGCTTGCGCAAGGGCCGCTTACAGGTGGTATGGCGATGTGGGCGGCCGCCATCCTCGCCATCGTCCTTCTCCTCTCGTTGCTCGCGGTCTAATTTTCCCTCTAATCGAGCCAAATATCAGCCGATCTTTATATGGGTCGCCGCCGTCCTTGATTGCGGCGCTGCAATTCCAACTTTACACTAAGCTTTTTCATATTATTCACGACAGCATATATTGATTAGGGGAGCTGAACCGCATGTCTTCCGATGACGCGGCTGTCGAGTATGAAATCCAGACGGAATTGATTGAACTAACGGCGGAGATCGTCTCTGCCTATGTCGGCAACAATCCGGTCCATAGCGGCGAGCTGCCCAGTCTAATTTCGAGCGTACACATGTCGTTGTCTGGTCTTGGCGAGCCCAAGGTCCAGCAGCCCGTTCTCAAGCCGGCCGTGCCCGTCAAGAAATCCGTAACCGACGACCACATCATATGTTTGGAAGACGGCAAGAAATTCAAATCCCTGAAGCGTCATCTGCGCACCAAGTACGACATGTCGCCGGAAGAGTATCGCGAGAAATGGGGCCTGCCGCACGATTATCCCATGGTGGCTCCGAATTATGCCCAACGCCGCTCTGAACTTGCGAAGAAAATGGGTTTGGGACAAAGCCGGAAGTAATCGGGTGCATCTCGAACCTAGAATGGGATCGCTGCGAAACGTCGTTAAAACTTGATTCAGGACTCTTGATCGAGCCCGGCAAATCACGGCACACCTATCCTTGGGCTGAATGATAGGGGCTGGCGGAAATGACTGCTTCCGGAATTGAAGTGTTTTCTGAGGCGCAGCGCATCTTGCTCTCCTATTGGCTGGATCGGTGCGATGCGTCGGGCGTGCCAACGCGGTCGGCGATGCATCCGGGTCAGCTGCGCGCCTTTCTTGGCGACTTATCATTGGTTGAGCTGCGCCCTGGCGACGGCGCCTTGGTCCGAATTGCGGGATCGCGCCTCGCCGATATCGTTGGCCCGGACGCCCAGGGGCGCCGACCGGAGGAGTTGAATTCGCCGTTCGGCCGGCACTGGAATGATCGGCGGCGCATTCAGGCGTTGCGCAGCGGGCTTCCCCTATCGGGGCTTAATACAGCAGACCGGGTCCGCCATGCGTGGCTGCGCCTGCCTTTGAGCGACGGCGCGGGGCGGGTCGGGTTCGTGCTTTGCCACGATCAAATCCTGGGCGGCGCGGACCTTGCGACCCCTGGCCACCGTAAGGCGCCGGCTATCCGCGCGGCGATGAACAAACAGGCGGCGTAAAATCGCTAGTTGAGTCCCTGAGATAGGAAGATTATCCTACACCCTCTGTGTCCGATTACGCTTTGCGTGGACGGTATGGAGGACAAGTTGGGTTCACCGACACATGAAACGGATCAGGCCTGCGCCGCCGCTGCGACCGCGGTGGCCGGGTTCGCCCTCGGCCAATCCATGGCCGACATCGCTGCGCCGAGCCGAGGCCGGGCGGACGCTGCGTTTGCGCGCCAGGTGGCGATGTATCTTACATATGCCGGCTTCGGCATGAGCCTCGCCCGCGTGGCGCTCGCCTTCGGCCGCGACCGCTCGACGGTGTCCCATGCCTGTCGTCAAATCGAGGACCGACGGGACGACCCGGCGTTCGACCTCTGGCTTGAGCAGTTGGAGCGTGTCATTACGGAATGGTCGAAAATCCCAGCGACCGACCGCCGGTCGCCGCGGGATGCGGCATGAGCGCGCGCCGCCGTCCGTCGTCGGCGGAGGGGCGGCTGAGCCGCGCCCTGGCGCGCGGCGCGATTTTGATCGTCGAGGACGGGATCGGCCGCGTCTCGCCGGGCGGTGATCTTCGCCGCCGCGCCTTGGGCGTCTTCAGCGCGGAGGCGACAACGGCTCTGCTGTCGAGCGGGCGATTGACCCCGATCGCGGGAGCGGCGGATCGGTATGCCTTGATCGATAGCGGCCGCGCAGCGCAAAGAGGCGTCGTTCCAGCGCCGCCGCCCCCAACGCCACGTGCCAGAGCGCAACGCCGGTCCGTGTTCGCCCTCGCCCTCGAGGATACGGAGGCGCGCGAGGCCCGGCGTTTGGCCTCGGCCGCCTCGCGGTTCGCCGCGGATATCGAGCGCGCAGCTGCGTCTGATCTTGCGACCATGCGGTGGGACGCGGTGCCCGCGGCGCGCAGCGGACGAAACGGCGGCGATCGGCCGCTCAACGCCGTCGCCGCGCAGGGGCGGCTCCGGCGCCTGCAGAGCGCCCTCGGCGGCGAAACGATGTCGGCGCTCCAGGCGATCATCCTTGACCGGGCCTCGCGCCGGCGGGTGACGGAGCGGTTCGCGCTCCGATCGCCGAAGGACGCCGTGGCCTGGGCCGCTAATCATCTCCGCGCTTTGGCCGACGCTTACGACCGGGTTTTGCCGCCCGACCGGGCCGCGTCTTAGCCGGCGGCGGCGTCTTCGCGAATTCTCTGCAGCATGGAGGCGAGCCCGTTCGCTCGCTGGGCGCTTAACGCCTCGCGCACACCGATCTCCTCAAAAAACGCGGGCGCGTCGAATGCAAGAATGTCGCTCGCCTCGCAGTCCGAGAAAAGCCGGGTCAAAAGTCCGATCAAGCCGGACACGATCATCGCGTCGGATTCGGCGCGGAAGACGAGGCGGCCGTCGGCGGCGCGTTCGCTGACCAGCCAGACCTGGGAGGCGCATCCGCGCACGCGATTGGCCTCCACCCGTTCCCCAGGGGCGAGCGGGGGATTGGCTTTGCCGAGGTCGATAATGTGGGCGTAGCGCGCCTCCCAATCGTCGAGAAAGGCGAACTCGTCTCGGATCTCTTGGGCGGCGGCGTGCGGCGTCATAGAGCCGATGTGGTTCAAATCCCCCGAAAAGAAAACCCCCGGCCTTATGAGCCGGGGGTCTCGATTTCACCGCGGGCCGGCCTATTGGGCGATGTCGCCGATGCAGTGGCCGATTTCGGTGAGGGCGTGCTGGCCGATGCAGAACGGCACCTCGTAATGGCGGTAGGACGCGGCCACGCATTGCTGCAGGTTCAGCTGTGCCATGTTCATGCAGCCCGACTTTTGGCGGTCGGACATGGCGGTGCGGACCGGCGCCGAATTCGCGCCGTCTTCTTCGAGCACATAGTAAGCGGCGATCGTCGCGATGCGGTCGGCCGTGCGCTCGTGGCCGGCGGCGACCCGGCGCGATGAGGCCGGGCGGCCCGTCGGAGCTTCGAAGAGGGAGTCGCGGCTCGCCGCGTCGCCGATCGTGTCCCAAAGGGACGGGGCGTCGTCATAGCCTGCGAGGGCGAAGGCCGGCGTGATCGCAGGGTTCGAGATCGTCGCCGCGAGGGTGGGGTGCGCGGGGCGGCCGCGGCGGGTCGCGGCGAAGAGCTGTTCGGCGCGGCCCGAGGCGTTGCTGAAGCGGCCTTTGGCCCAGCCCGTGGCTTGCAGGCTGTAGGCTTGCTCGGTCACAAAGTCGGCGGTGGCGGAGATGCGGCGCATATCGGCGGCGATCGCGGCGAGCGAGGCGGCGACGGCGTCCTCGCCGCCCTCGAAGGTGCGCGCATAGTTCGGATAATCGCGCATGTACGTGAGCGTCTGCTCCCGGCCGTAGGACGCTTCGACCTTGCGAACCTCTTCACGGAACGCCGGAGATTGGGCCGCGACGAGCGCCGAATAAGCGAGCCAGCCTTGGGCGAGCGCTTCAGGGTTTTGCCCGCCGAGATTATCGAGCGCCCGGTCGATGTCGCGGGTGGACGAGAGCGCGTTGTCGCGCAGATAGCCGACATCGGCCTGGTACGTCGCATACACCGCCGCCGCGTCGAGAACAGCGCTGCCGCGCCGCGGGGCCGGGGCCGCCGCCGCCGCGGCGTCCGCCGAGGCGAAGACGGCGGGCTTGACGGTCGGCGCTTCCGGCGCGCCGCTTGCATCCTGAGCCGAAGCGACGGCCGAGAGGGCGGTCGCCATCGCCATAACGCCCGTGACCGCTAGAGATCTTGCCATTTTCAACACTCCTCGCACCGTCCGGAGACACTAACTTTGAACACCGCCGTTCGAAACCTCAGCCTCTGCAAGTTTGCGTGACAATCGGCTGAAATTTATCGTCGGCGACGTGATGATCGCAGGAAAGCTTTAACCGCTTGATAAGGACCTGTTAGGAAATGGGCCGATGAGGGTCAGAATTGCGCAATATGTGTGGCTGGGCCTCGCCCTTGCGGCCGCGCTGTTGGCCGACGCGACCGGCGCGCCGCGTTGGACGCTGGCGGCCGGCCTCGCCCTGGCCGTCGCGCCGGCGACCGCCGAGGGCTTGGTCGACCGCTTCCAATGGGGCCGGGCGCCGGCGGCCCAAGCCGTCTTGGCGATCGTATGGAGTTGCGCGGCGATGGCCGCGTTCGCTGCGACGGGCGGCGCGGGCTCGCCGTTGGCCATCGCCTTCTTTCTCGGTCCGCTGACGGCGCTCGGAGCCGGCCGCCGACGCCTCGCCCTGGAGATCGCGATCTTCAGCGGGGCCGCCTATTTGATCGCCTACATGCTGGCGGCGTTCAGCCCAGGTCTCGCCGAGACGGCCGCCGCCGTCGCGCCGGCCGCCCGCGCCTGGGCGTTCGCTGTCGCCGTCCAGGTCGTCGTATTGGTCTGGGCCGTCCAGGAGGCGCCGGCGCAAGCGACGGCGGGGGAGGCGGACGAGGCTGCGCCAGCCCCGACGGCCGCGCCTGCGGAGGCGCCTTGGGCGCTTTTATCTGCAACACCCCACGGCCGGTTGAGATCGGTCGAGGGCGCCGCCGACATGGTCTCCCCTCGCGCCCGCAGCGGCGCGCTCTTGGAGGACGCCCTCGGCCTCGATCCGGGCGCGCCCGAATTGGCCGAGCTCTTGGCCCAGCGCGGGGCCGTCGCCCTGCCGGCGATCGGAGAGGGGCCCGACCGCCTGGCCTTGGCGGTTGCATCCGCTTCGGGACCCCATGTCCTCATTCTGCCCAAACCGGGCGGCCACGTACAGTCCGGCGCCGGCGACACAGACGCTGCGCTCGCTGAACGGACCGCCTATTTCGCCAGCCTCGGGCACGAGCTGAAAACGCCGCTTAACGCGGTGATGGGCTTTGCGGACCTGATGCGCGCGGAAGTGCGCGGGCCGGTCCCCGACGCCTATAAGGACTACGCACAGCTGATCCATGAGAGCGGGCAGGATCTTATGCTCCTGGTCGACGACATTCTGGATCTCGCGAAAGCCGAGGCCGATCGGCATCGGTTGGAGTTCGAACCTGTCGATCTCGCCGCAAGCGGGGCGTCCGTCATGCGCCAGCTGCAAGACCAGGCCGATCGCCGCGGCGTGGCGTTGGAGCTCGCCGTCGACGGCGACGAGGTGTGGGCCGAGGCCGACCCCCGGGCGGTTCGCCAAATCTGGCAGAACCTCGTCTCCAACGGCGTCAAATACGCCAAGGAGGAGGGGGGCCTTGTGACGCTGTCTGCGCGGGCTGATCGCGGGGCGGCGGTGCTAAGCGTGCGCGACAATGGCGAGGGGATGGACCCGGCCGCCAGCGCGACGATCCTGGAGCCGTTCCGGCAGGGCGAAAACGCCGGCCGCACCGCCGGCACGGGGCTCGGCCTCGCCGTTGTGAAGGCCTTCGCCGACCTCCATGGCGGCAAGCTGACAATCGAAACCGCGCCCGGCCGCGGCCTGCTCGCCGAGGTCACGCTGCCGCTCGCCGACGTGTCCGATCTCCCCTCCCTCGAAGACGCGGCGGAATAGCGCGCGATGGAGGCCCGGCTTCCGACGCGGCTTTGGGTCGATGCGCTGTTGCGGCGGGCGGAGATCGGCGGGGCGGCTGGCTTCGTTCTGCAGAAGGGGGACCCAGAACGCGGCGACGTCCTAGTCAAAGTCGCCACGCTCGACGGCGCCGCCCGGCTCTACGCCCCTGCGATGGGTGAGGACGGCGGACGGATTTTCCTCGATCTCGCCGTCCAAGGCATCGGCCCCGACGAGGCGGCCATCGACTCATATATCGCGCGCGCCCGTGAACGGGACCCCGACCTCTGGGCGATTGAAATCGAAGATCGCGAGGGCCGTGCGTTTTTGACCGAGACGGTCAAGATCGAATAAGCATCTTGTTAAGGATCCCGATTCAGAATTCCTCGCATCCAGGGCCTAGGGGTTCCTTCGGGGGGCGGCATGCTTTTTCTATTCAACGACGTGATCGTCGACGTCGAAACGCCTGAAACGCACCTCGCCCGGCGGTGGCGTGCGCTTGGCTGCGGCGACCCGCTGGCGCTTAGGGCGCGGGAGGCGATCGAATTTGTTCAGCTTGTGTGGCAGGACCACCGTCAGCAGGGTGCCGAACTGGACGCCGACCTTGCGAAAGATCTCGCCTCGCTGATCATCTCTAAAACCGGGGCGAACGCGATCTTGCTGCTCGATCCGGCCGCCGCTCGGCCCGAGCCGCGGCTCACTATGATCCCCGAAACGGTGCTGGAGGCCTTGCGCAACCGGCCGGCCCAGGATGCGAGCGTGGACATCGAGCTTTTCTGGCGGCACGCGGCGTAAGCGATCGGGTTTCGCGCCGTCGGCGAATGGGGTAGGCCCCATCGCCTAACTGCTGCGAAAGCCCGCCTATGTCGCTCACCGTCGCCGAAGAGGCCGCCCGCCGGCGGACCTTCGCCATCATCTCCCACCCCGACGCCGGCAAAACCACGCTGACGGAGAATCTCCTGCTCGCAGGGGGCGCG
>CAYYNG010000082.1:0-7420 GCA_964472435.1 uncultured Hyphomonadaceae bacterium
CCAGCATTTCATCGACGTGCGAGTCTATTACGAAGACACCGATTTCACGGGCATGGTCTACCACGCCAACTATCTCAAATTCTTCGAGCGCGGCCGGTCCGACCATTTGCGGGACGCGGGCGTGTCCCACCAAAGCCTGCTCGCCCGGCCGGACCCGGCGGCGTTCACGCTAACCTCGGTCTCGATCGACTATAAGAAAGCGGCGAAAGTCGATGATCTCCTGACGATCCGTACACGGTATCGCGGGGTCAAAGGCGCGCGGATCCTTTTTGAACAGGCGGCGTTTCGCGCTGACGAGTTGGTGGCTGAGGCGCAGATCGTCGCCGTGATGATCCATGCCGACGGCCGGCCGCGAAAACCGATCCCTGAGGTCGTCGACCAGCTGAACGCCTATATTGTCCGCTAGGGCGGTTTCCGCCCTAATCGACGATCGTGTCGAACGCGACGCTGAAATTCGGGGCGGCGCCTGAGAGGTTCGACGCGAACACGCCTTTCGGCCGAATTCGAATATGCGTGACCGCTGGATCCGCGCCGTTTGCGCCCTCGATCGGGGTGTAGGCGAAGGTCGCAGCGCCGTCGTTGGAAAAGTCCACATCGTCCAGCGGGTCGGACAGGCCGCCGAACGTGTATGTCAGCCCGCTTGGCGGCGCGCCCTCGGTGAACAGCACCGGTCCTGAACCCGGACCGTCAATGTCCGCGACGCGGAGGCTCAAGTCTGGCGGAAGATTGTCGATCAGCACGATCGAGTCTGCATCGACTGGCGTTTCGCCGACATTCTGTACGTCCAAGCGATACCGGGCCCGGGCGCCCGGCAACGCAAATAGATCGGCTCCGGCATCCTGCGGGTCCTCGATGATCGACACGGTTTTGGCCGCGGCCAGTTCTCCGGCGAAGGTCGCATGGAAGCCGCTGGAAAAGGCGAGAAGGCTCGCACGCTCCGTTGTGTGATTTCGCTCGGCGTCGTTGGCGACGTCTTCGTCGACAACGAGGCCGATCTCGGTCGCGGTCAGCGCGCAGCGGCGGAGCCAACCGCCATTATTGCCGTCTCGGCCGTTCATCGTGGCGACGACGCGGGCGTCGGGAAACGCAAAGCTTGAGAACGGCACATTGGTGCATCCATTGTCGAAGCCGACGATCACGTCCGCGCTTAGATCTGCGGCCCAATCGATCTCGACGCCGGCGTCGTCTTCGAAAACGCCTGCCCCGCCGTCCGGGAAAGCGATATAGCCGATGGTCTCAGGCAGGACCGTCCCGGCCGCCGCTTCGCCGCGCTCAAGGGCGAGGTCGATGCTGGCGGAGCTCGGGTTTTGCACGGAGACATTGAGGAAAGGCTGCGACGGCGCGCCCGGGATCGCGCCGGTTTCGCTGTTCAAGGTTTGAATCGAGGCGACGACGACAGCCGTCGACGCAAGCGCGGGGCTGAAGGCCACCGTCTCCAGACCAGAGGGCCCGCCCACATTGGCGGCGCGCTGCACGGCGGCGGTGGTCACACGGCCGGCGACCACCGTTTCGCCGCTCGGCAAGACATGGGCGCCCGGCTCCATCGCGACATAGTCAACGGTCATCGAAGCGTGCGGGCCGTCCTCGCCGGGACTTTCGACCACGATCAAGTCAAAACCCGTTTCGGTTACGTTCCGGATGCGGAGGGTCGCCGAGTCCGCGCCTTGATCGGTCGGCAAGACGACGACGACGGGCGGGACTGCGAAGGGCGCTTGAAACTCGATCGTGTTGAAAGCGGGCGTGCTGAACGTGTCATTGGTGGTCGCGCGGCCCGCCTCGAGCTCCCAGGCCGCAGCGGCGGCGGGGGCGGCGGCGGCGGCCAGAGCGGCGGCCATTGCGCGCTTCAAGCGGCGCAGGCGAGGGGCGGCAGGGCGCATGTCTTTCATCGGTCGAGCGTGACGCAGCCGAAATTAAAGACGCCGTCGCTTAAGATTTAATGACGTCTTAAACCGCAGTTCGATTCACCTTGATTCGGCCGCATTGGCGAGGTAACGCCTCAATTTCCTGGCGACGCCGCGGCGGCGCGCCGGTTCGAAAACGGAGCGCTGAATGCAGCGAGCAGACGGAACATATGCATCCGTCCCTCCGAACGGGGGGGCGTGTTGGCGCTCCCCGGCCTTGGCGGGCGGCGTTTAGCGAACAGCTTCGGGCCCGATCAAGGGCGCTCATCATCTGATCGAATCCCATCCGAATCCGAAAGGAGGGTGAGTCATGACCCGCGTTGTGACCCACGCTGCACATCTGATTGCGCCGCAACGGGCCGAGCCGACGCCGCTCCTGCGGTTCCTGGCCGGCGAGTTCGCCGAGCCCGTGGCCGGCGTGTGGCCGGCGCCGCACGAGAGCTTCCTCGCCCTGCCGGCGGCGCGGCGCCATGCGGCGGCCATTCTACTCGGCGGCGTCGGCGCCCAAGCCGAACTCGACGCCCGGGAGGCGCGTCGTTTAGTCGAGCGCGGCCGGGACGCGGCGCTCGCGGGCCGGCTGATCGCCGATGCGCCCGCAGGCCTGATGAAGGCCTTGCGGAAGCTGGGCGAGCGGCTCTGGCTGCGGGCGGACTATGCGGCGTTTCTTGAGCTCTTCGCCGAGCCCAATGCGAACCGCGTGCTGCGCCATCTCGATAAGGTGACGCCGGCGGTGTTCGCCCCGATCGCGGGCCTGCCGCCCGTGCTGCGGGAAGCCGCGATCCTGCGCCACCTTCCGGGTCGTGCGGCGGCCTACGACCTCGATCTTGCGTTTAAGCTTGCGGCGAGCCTCCCGGGCGCCCCGCCGGCGGCCGAGAACGCAGGGCGCTGGGCGCGGGCGAAGTCGCGCCAACGGCTCTTCGAGATGGCGGCGGAGGCGCTTCAACCCGAGCGGTTCCGTCCGCCGGAGCCTGCGCCCGATCTGCCGCCGCCGTTCGAGCGGATTACGACGCGCAAACGGCTGGCCGAGGCGGCGCTCGGGTTCAAGAACTGCCTGCGGGACTTCGCGAACGATATCGCGGTGGGCCGGATGGCGGCGTATGTGGTCGAGGGCTGCCAGCAACCCGTCGCCATGGCCCTCACCTGGGACGCGGCGGGCTGGCGGCTTGCCGAAGCCGAGGGTCGGGCGAACGCGGATCTCCCGGAGGCCTGCCTGCGGGAGATTGTCCGCATCGTCGCGCCCTTCGGGGTGCGCACCGGCCCGGCGCTGTCGGCCCTGGTCGGCCGGCTGACCGATCACGGTTTGGGCCGGCCCCATGTCGACACGCCCCGCGTGGGCTTCGTCGACCAATTGGAGCTGGGCGACCTGTGGGACTGAGCAGCGAGCGGCGGGGGCGGCGCGATCCGCCCCCGCTTTTCACGCAGACTTGTCTTGTCGATGCTGGGCGCAGCGCCGATGCCTGAGGCGCACAACCGCCCAGTCAAGGAGGCCGCCCATGTCGCTCAAAGAGATTCTCGCCGAGACCGCTGCTCAGTCTGCGAACCGGTTTCCGCCGGAGGTGCTCGCCGTCATGCAGAAGGCGGCCGACGAGGTCGACGAGCAGGGCGCGGGCGATGATGCGCTGAAAGCCGGCGAGACGCTGCCCGATGCGACGCTCACCGGCGCGACGGGCGAGCCTGTCGCGATCTCGTCGCTCCTCGCCAAGGGCCCGCTCGTCATCACCTTCTATCGCGGCGGCTGGTGCCCCTACTGCAATTTCGAGCTCAAGGCCTATCAAGACGTCCTGGGCGAGATCCAAGCCCTCGGTGGCCAGCTGGTCGCGGTGACCCCGGAAAAACCGGACAACTCCCTCAGCACGATCGAGAAGAACGCCCTGACATTCCCGGTTCTGACGGATGACAAGAACGCCTTCGCCAAGGCGCTTGGCATCGTGTTCGAACTGCCCGCCGCGCTCCAGGAGCTCTATGGCAAGTTCGGCATGGATCTGCCGGCGCTCAACGCTGATAGCGGCTGGACCCTGCCGATCCCGGCGACCTTCGTGGTCGGCGCCGATGGCGTGATCGCGCTTTCCCATGTCGAACGCGACTATCGCACTCGGCTCGAGCCGGCCGAGGCGGTGGCGGCGATGAAAACAGTGGCAACTGTTACGGTCTAGGGTTGCGATCAATCGTTCCCGAAACCAATTCTTTTAAATGCGCTGGTTGAGGAAAGTTTTTGTCGTTGCCTTCGTACTTTTGGTCGCCGGAGCGATGGCGGCGGCACCATACTTCCGACCGGATTTTTCCTACTTTCAAGGTGAGTTCGAAGCCCGCGTTCAAAGGTCTTCCGCGAGGGTGCCTTTTAGGGGGCTGCCCGAACAAAGGTGGATGGTGGAACTGGACGACGGACGAAGCTTCTGGATCAAGGTGCCTGTTTCCGCCATTGGCACGCGTAACCGGCGCATTTTTGTCGACGTGAACTGCATCGATGACACAGCCCAACGATGCGTTGCATCTCTCGCCCGACCGCTTTAGCTCGGGGCGATGACCGATCTTTCAGGCCGCACCCTTCTCGTCACCGGCGCATCACGCGGCATCGGCGCGGCCACGGTGCGCGCGGCTCGGCGGGCCGGCGCCGTCGTCCTGCCCCATGCCACTGGTCCGAGCGACGCCGCAGAGGCGGTGGCCGCCGATGTCGGGCCATTCCTCTACGAAGATCTATCGAAGCCCGGCGCCGGGGGCCGCCTGGTCGCGGCGGCGCTGGACGCCTCGAACGGCGCGCTGGACGGCGTCGTCAACAATGCCGGCGTTTTCTTAAAGAGCCCGCTGGCAGGCGAGGGATGGGAGGATGGCTGGGCGACGACCCTCGCCGTCAACTTACAGGCGCCGGCCGACATTTGCCGCGTGGCCATCGCGCATTTTCGCACCCGAGGCGGGGGCGTGATCGTCAATATCGCGTCCCGCGCCGGCCATCGCGGCGATGGGCCTGACCATGCGGCCTATGCTGCGTCCAAGGGCGGCGTTCTTGCGATGACCAAAACCTACGCCCGGGCGCTCTCGGGGGAGGGGATCCGGTTCTACGCGATCGCGCCGGGCTGGGTCGAAACCCGGATGGCGCCGGAGGATATCGCGGCGCGCGCGGCGGCTGTGGCGGATATCCCGCTCGGCCGCGTCGCCCAGCCCGAAGAGGTGGCCGCGCTCGCCGTCTTTCTGGTGTCGGATGACTGCCCCTCGGCCGTGGGGGCGACCTTCGATGTCAACGGCGCGAGCTATGTGAGATGATCGAAATCATAACCATCCCCGCCCGTTTCAACGGCCCGCCGACCTCGGGAAACGGCGGCTATTGCGCGGGGCTTGCGGCTCGGTTTGTCGATGGGCAAGCCGAAGCCACCCTGCGCGCGCCGCCCCCGCTCGAGACGCCCTTGCGGGTCGAAGCGGTGGAGGCCGGCGTGGACATCCTCGATGGCGAGACGGTGGTTATTCAGGCGCGCCCCCGCGCGCCGCTTGCCCGCCCGGACATCGCGCCGCCGAGTTTGGATCTCGCCCAAGCGGCGGCCTCGACGTTCCGCTCGGCCGAGGACCACCTGCTGCCGACCTGCTTCGTCTGCGGTCCGGCGCGAAAGCCGGGCGACGGCCTTCGCATCTTCACGGATTTCGTCGAGGGCCGACGCGACCTCGTCGCCGCGCCGTGGACGCCGACGCCGGACCTCGCCGCGGACGACGGCAAGGTCGCTGAGACGTTCCTCTGGGCCGCCCTCGATTGCCCGGGCGCCTTTGCGGTGGATGTTCAGCCGATTTTGCTCGGCCGGCTTGCGGCGAATATCCTCGATCGTCCGGCCCCCGGCGACCCGCTCGTCGTCGCGGGCTGGCCGAGGGGCTCGGACGGCCGCAAGCACCATGCGGGCACGGCTCTCTTTTCAGCGGACGGCGATCTCCTTGCCCATGCGGAAGCGACCTGGATCCAACTCACCCGCCCCCACGGCGCGGCCTAAAGCCCGTCCAGCCAATCGGATAGGGCGGCGCCGATGGCGTGGGGCTGGTCTTCCTGGATGAAGTGCGCCCCGGGCCCGACATCGACCACCGTGATGTTCGGCGCGTTCTCGGCGAGATAAGCCCCAACCTCCGGCGGGTTCAGCGCGCCTGGCGTCGCTTGGAAGAAGATCTTCGGGATCTCGCTCGCATAGAGCCACTCGCCATTGGCGATGATTTCCGCTGTCGTATCCGCCGGCTCGCCGCCGATCGGGATCTCCCGCGGCCAAACGAGGGTGGGCTTGCGGCTCTCGGGCGTTGGGTAAGGCGCGCGATAGGCGTCTTTTTCAGCCTCGCTCATCTCCCGCAGCACGCTGATATTGAACAAGATCTCTTCGACGAAGAAGTTGTTTTCCAGCACCATCTCCTCGCCCTGGCCCGGCGTGCGCATGGCGCGGAAGAGGTCCGCCACCGCTGGCCGCATCGCCTCATAGCTTGCGAAAGGGAGGGCCGGAGGGACGATGGCCTCCATGAAGGCCATGGCGCGAACATTCTCCGGATTGAGGCGGGCGTAGCGCATGCCCAGAGCCGAGCCCCAGTCGTGGATCACGAGGGTGATATCCAGAAGATCAAGGGCCGAAACGAAGGCGTCGAGATACTCCGCGTGGGTGGCGAAACGATAGTCCAGATCCGGCTTGTCGGAAGCCCCCATTCCGATCAGATCGACGGCCACGACGCGGTGCGTGTCGGCCGCATAGGGAATGATGTTGCGCCAGAGGTAAGACGAGGTGGGGTTGCCATGGAGAAACAAGACGACCGGCCCCTCGCCCGCGTCGACATAGGCCATCTGGGAGCCGAGAACGTCGACGAACTGTTTCTCGTAAGGAAAGTCCGCCGAGATTTCGGACGTCTCAGGCTCGGCCGCCGGCAGCGGCGCCGTCTCGGCCGCTTGCTCCGGCGGCGCGGGCGGGACGAGGGGCGGCGGCTGGGAGGCGGGTTCGCAGGCGGCGAGGGCGAGAGCCGCGACGGCGGCGGCGGTCGGACGAAGCATGGCGGGCTCCCGAGATCGGTCGAACCCGCCCCCTATACCGCAAGACCGAGCCGCACGGCCAGCTTCGCCCGAACCGCCGGCCATCCCTCCGGCAAGATCGCGTAGACCGCCGTATGCCTTTGCGAGCCGTCATGATTGATCATGTGGTTGTGGAGAACGCCCTCGAGCGTTGCGCCCAATTTCTCGATCGCCGCGCGGGAGCGGGCGTTGCGCGTGTCGGTGTGGATCGCGACGCGGCGGGCCCCCCAGGCGAAGGCGCGGTTGAGGAGGAGGTATTTGCAGGCGGGGTTGACCTCCGTTCCCCGCAGATCGGCGCGATACCACGTCCCGCCGATCTCGAGCCGCTGGTGGCGGGCCTCGACGTCGAGATACGACGTCGCGCCCACGCCGTCGCCGTGGTGGTCTCGCCCTCTGTGGCGTCGCCCGTCACCCATCGCCCTGTTCCCCTCATCGCTCGCCGGTTCCGTCCGTCCCGGGCGTGCTCGCAGTGAGTCGCTCGGGAACCCTCCGGCGCATGGTTTCG
>CAYYNG010000083.1:0-7390 GCA_964472435.1 uncultured Hyphomonadaceae bacterium
CGGCTGACAAACCGGACGTTCGGCGCATCAATCCGATGGGCTGGCGACACCGAGCCCAAGAGTCACAATCACGGCTCCAGCCTGTTCGCCGATCGAGGTTCGCTCTTCGGTGAGTGCTTCATCGTCGGCAAGCGTGCGGCGGGCGAATTCCAGCATCTCTTCGGACTCGGCGAACTTCGAGTGACGCGCAGCGCCGCCGCCCTTCACCTGGGAAAGGTCGATCACGGTGATCCCTGGCGTCTGCTCAATTCTGGAGCGGTAAGGCTCCTCGGACGGATCGATCGCGCCGAGACGTTGTTCACCGCGTGCGAGCCTCTTCGACAGGTCCAACGCGCGGTCGTCGGCGGAGACGATAAACGTGAAAAACGGACGGTCGTCGCCGAGCGTGAGGAATTGCTGCTCGAAGACATCGATATCGAGGTCTGGCGCCGCAAGGATGACGTCTGCGATCTTTTCCGGCGCCCGGCCATGGCGGATGCTCATCTGCCGTAGGGCCTCCATGGTTATCCAGCTGCCCATCGAGTGGGCGAGGATGGTGACTTGCGAGATGTTTTCGCTCTCGACCGCCTGAGAGAGTACGATCTCGAGGGCGTCGCGAGCATAGGTCGCGCTTTCACGGTCGTAATTATAGCCCAGAAGTTCGCCGGCCGACGGCCAGGAAAACAGGACGGGCGCCGCCGTAACGGGCATGTCTTCGGCAATTTGCGCAAGGCGGTAAACGGCGTCGGCGAAGCGGACATTGTAACCATGCACGAAAACCAGCAGGCGCCCGTCTGTGTCTTGCCGGTCGAACCACGCCCAGGCGTCGTCCGGCGTCGCAGGCTGGATGGTCAGCGCGGCGAACTCGTTTTCGGCGTCAGCCGCCGGACCCGAAGGCCACTCAAGCTGGCCAGGTTGATGATTTGGCGGGATCGACACGGTGATGATCTGGCCGGAGATCTCGCGACTTCGCTCGCCGGAGTAGATCTCGCCGGGCAGGGACGACGGCGCTCTTGTCGTGATGGCGAGGAGATCGATCGCGCCGCCGCCTTCAGGCGCTGTCGCAATCGGGATCAAGAGCGACGGCGGTCGCGATGCGCACCCGACGAGCAGCAATCCCGAAATGGCGGCGGTGGCGCATGGCCGAAGTCGCTGCAGCCTTTCGCGCTTTCGGGCAGGCGTACGCAGTCCAGCGTATTTGGGATCGACAGCGCTGCGGATCATGGCTCTCTCTCCTTGTCCAACCTGAACGGATCGTGAGAATTCGGAATGCCGCCGCCGGGCGGCGCCAGACTAGCCGCGCCGACCACTGAAAGACCGACCTCTCGAGCGCCCTCCGGCCGAGGACCGAAACGACTCGTAGCGTGACCGGCCGCCGGTTCGCGCGGATCGATCGCGTTCCAGCTGCTGCCAGTCGAACGCCTGCGATTGGGCGCGTTCGAAGTCGCCAAGCCGATCGGTCTGATCGAGCGTCGTGCGATCCAGGCCGCGGTCGCCAGCCTCGGTCCGGGCCCTGTCGGCGGCCGACGCCGTATCGACGCTGGTCCAGTCGCCATCGTCCCGCCGCTCCCAGCCGCCGTCGTCGGTGCGACGGAACACATTGCCGTTCGCCCCGGCGTACAGGTCGCCGTCCGCGGTTTGGCCCGCCGTCACGCGGTTGTCCTGATTCCCGACCTGAACAGCTTGGCCGCCGGCGGAGGACTCCACTTCGCGACGGAACCCCTCTTCGGTCCCGTAGCGTTCGGCCTGGACCCAGTTGTCGTCGCGCCGAACCACGGTTTCGCCCCAGGTTTCGTAGCTGTCGCCGCCGGACCATTGGATCGCCTGGCTGGTGTTGGTGCTGACATCGTTGCGCGGATTGTACGACCAGCCCTCGTAAACGGCCGTGTCATAATCGTAGGCGTAGACGCCGCCGCCATAGCGGCCGGTGTTGGGATTGTACCGCGCCCCCTCCCAATAGCCCCCATAGGGGCCGTAGGCGTAGTGGCCGTGGACATAGGCGCCCGTCGTGGTCTGGTAGACGCTCGCCTGGCCGTACGTGTAGGGATAGGGATAATAGTAGTAAGACGGATAATAAGTGTAATGGTATGGATTGTAATAGCTGCCCCAGTAGTATCCTGATCCATAAACAACAACGCCTCCGCTAACATAGCTATAGTGATATCCTGGCGTGTATCCAACATAGACTGTGTCGGGCGTGGAGTCGTAGACTTTGACGTAGGTGACGTGATGGGCCGGGGAGTCGGCGGGGATGTCGTAAATCGCGACCGGGATCGTATCGGTCACTTGCCAAGGTCCGTCCGGCGCGTCGGAGACGAACCAGACGGCGTCATGGCACAGGTAGTACCGCCCATCCGCCCAGAACACGTCGAAGGTCGTGTTTGAGGCGCGAAGAACCTCGGCGCCCTCGATCTGTTCGAACTTCGGCTCGCCGGCGTACTTGACGTCTGGCGCGGTCGTTTCTCTGGACACTTCAGCGGTCTGCGGGATCTGGGCCTGGGCGACGGCGAGCTTCGCCTCCGGCGTTCCGGCTACCGATGCGCGGACGTTTGCGCGGGGATGATCGGCGGGGATGTCTTGAAACGCGCTCGGCGCTGTTTTCACGCCGCTCCAAGGCCCCTCAAGCGACGCCGCTTTGAACCAGCGGCCCGAGGTCAGGAAATAGAAGAACGCGTCTTCGCCGTTGAACACGATGTCGTTCGCCGTGTTCGCCACAAACGACAGCTGGGTTCCAGGGATCGGTTCGAGCTCCGCCGGACCGTCGGTGACGATCAATTCGGCCGGCGCTTGCGCGACAAAGATGGCCGGCGTGTCGTCGCTCGATAAAGACCCGCCCGGGACGGCGTCCTTGACGCTTTTCCAGCGATCGCTATCGGGCAGGGCGGACACGCCCTCGGGCGCTTCGGCCACGACCCAGGGCCCATCCAGCGTCGCCGCGCTCAGCCAGACATCGCCGAGTAGGAGCGAATACGTTCCGGCGTCGTCTGAATGCAAGAGCGTCCAATTGGTGTTGACGACGACCGACAGCCCGTCGGCGCCGTCCACCGGCGACTTGATCGGCTCCCCGTCGAGGACGACCAGCATGGTCGGCTCGGACGCGTAGAGGATCGTCGGCGGGTCGAAGGAGACGTCGACCGACACGCCCTCGGAGGCCTGTTCGGCGACATAGCCCAGCACGACGTCAAGCGGCATCGTTTCGGGCTGTGTGCGAATATTCGCCCGCAGCTGGGCGTCGAGGCGTGTGGATTGGGCGTCGTCGAGTTCTGGGAACCGCACCTGCAGGATTTCGCGGTCGTAGATCGTCACAAGCCGATTGTCTCGATCAACGACCATGTTCGCACGATACTTGATCGAACCGAACGCCGGCTCGCCGCCGCTCGGGCGATAGACCGCGGCGCTCGAGGCCGTCGCCCGCGTAAATCCGGCATGGTCCTCGATCTGGGGCTCGTAGACGGTGAAACTGCCGTCGGGAAGCGTGACGGTTCGTGGAAACTCCATCGCCACGGGCGCAGCGTCGGATTGCGGCGCCTCAGTCTTGGAGCTTTCCGCCGATCCGGAGGGAGCCGCCTGGACGGTGGACGGAGACGGGTCGGGGTTGGATGCGCATCCCGCCGCCAGGACGAGAACGGCAGGCCAGGCCAAACGAAGTGAACCCATGTCATCTCCCCAAAAGGCGCTCGCAGCGATGCGAAACGTCGAACCGCAGGCCCGATCGATCGCGCACCGCCGCAGTGAGACGCCCGTATGTGCGAATCAATTTCCAGGAAACAGCTCGCCCAAGGCCAAAAAGCATTCCGAAGCGCCCCCCCCCCTGCCGAGGGCCCTCCGGGCGGTGTCTGCAGAGGTCTCGGTCGCCCGTACCGGCCAGGAGCCCTGAGGCGCGGCGGACTCGGCGCCCGGAGCGGGCCGCCCGGCGCGGCTCGCAGGGTCACGCATCAAGAAGGTTCGCAGAGGGTCGGACGAATCGCTGACCGTTGGCTGGATCAACGAAATTTGGTATTCGCACGTGCAGTTTCGCACTGATAGACATCATGCAGTTCTTCGTTCTGCTTTTCGACGTGATGATTTCGCCCGGCTCCCAATCACGGTGTCGAATACTGTGAGATTTTCATGACCAGGCGACCGAAGAATATGTTGTGCTTCACCGCGGAGTCCGCCGCGCTGCCGATGAACTATCCGGGCTTTGTCTTTCGCACCCTATGCGAAGAAGGCTTCGATGCGGAATCGCTGTTGACGGGAACCGGGCTGAAACCAGAGCTCTTCGTAGATCCTTACTTCCGAACGGACTTCTCAACGCTTCGGCGGTTTATTCGGAATGCGCTTGAACAAACTGGTGATCCACACCTTGGCGCGCGGCTCGCGCTGCGATTCGAGGTCGGCTACATTGGTCCGCCCGCCTATGCGGCGATCAACGCCCCGCGACTGTCAGACGGGCTTGAGGTGCTCGGGCGTTTCTCCTTTCTCACATTTCCGGCGATAGAGTTCATCGTGCCGAAGACTTGGACAGGGTCGAGCACTGGCGAGGCGGAGATCCGTCTGCGCACGAAGCTTCCATGCGGCGATGTCGAGTACTTCGTCACCAGCAGCGCATTGCTTGTGGCCAACGCCCTGCTGAAAGAGATGCTGCGCGCGCCCCTGGTCGCCTCTTATGCAGAGACGTCGATCGCGGAGCCGGACGGGTGGTCTGAAATCGCCCCGGACATCAGCCGGGTGCCGGTTCGCTTCGAAGCTCCCGAGAACAGAATTGTATTCCCGGCGGAGTTGCTGGACGAGGCTCTCCCTGGGGCGGATCCGATCAATCACCGGAGGCTCGTCGAGGTCTGCGAAAAATTTGCCGCCGAGGCGGGATACGATCACACGCCGGCCTGTGAAGTCCTGGCGTTTCTTGAAAAGGACGGGAATATCGGCGCGTCGCTCACGCAAGCCGCTGCCGCGCTTGGCTACTCCGAGCGCAGTCTTCGCCGTCAACTGGAGAAAATGGACACGTCCTATCGCAGGCTGTGCGACCAGGTCAGGGAGCACCGCGCCCGCGATCTCTTGGCGAACACGGCCCAGCCGATCCAGACCATCGCCCACGACCTCGGGTACGATACGCCTTCAAACTTCGCGCGAAGCTTCAAGCGATGGACGGGCGCATCGCCAAGGGCGTTTCGCGAGGCTCGGAGGGCGGGCGGGCACGGCGGTCAGTACTGAATGGTTTTTGGCCTCGAACGAGCTTTGGCGCCCGACCCGGGTCGATCATATGCCGGCCAGTAGGTGTCGTTGAGTTATTGCCACTGGCGACACCCTGATCGCCAAGGGGGATCCATGTCGACAGATTCGCAGAACGGTCCGGTTGGGGACATGCATCGGGCCGATGGCTCGGGCGCTTGGGTTGAGACGCGCGCCGCGCCGGGGCGGGGCCGAGCCGGCGCACGGCGCCTGGCGACGCTGGGACGGGACGCGCTTCAAGCGACCTGCCGCGCCTTGGCGGGCCTCGTGCTGGCCGCGACGGCGACCGTCGCGCCCGCCATCGCCCAGGACACGCGGCCGAACATCCTGGTGGTCCTGTTCGACGATGTCGGCTTTTCCGGCTTCGGTGCGTATGGGGCTGACGCGCGCACGCCGAACATCGATGCGCTCGCCGACCGGGGGGTCCAGCTTGCACGCTTCTACGCCTCGCCCTTCTGCGGGCCAACGCGCGCCATGCTGATGACCGGCATGGACAATCACCAGGTCGGCATGGGCACGCTGGTAGAAACCGCGACCGATGAAATGCGCGAGTTTCCCGCCTATTCCATGGCCTGGGAGAATGATCAGGAAACCATCGCCACGCTGCTTTCGGATGCGGGCTACCAGACCTATGTCACGGGCAAATGGGGCGTCGGCGAGGTGGGCGGCAACCTGCCCGACCGCTTCGGCTTTGACCGATCCTTCGTCATGGACGCCACCGGCGGCGGCAATTATGACGCAAAGCCCTACTTGCCGGGGTCCCATTCAGTTGAGTGGTTCGAGGACGGCGAGCCCGTCACCTTGCCGGAAAACTGGTATTCCTCCCGTTCGCTCGTCGACAAGATGATCGCGTATATCGATCAGGGTGACAGTGCGGAGCCGTTCTACGCCTTCCTGTCGCTGCAGGCCCTCCATATGCCGATCCAGGTGTCGGCGGACTACACCGACCGGTACAATGGCGTGTTCGATGCCGGCTGGGACGTCATGCGTCAGCAGCGCTTTGAACGCGTCAAGGCGCTGGGCCTTGTTCCGGAGACAACGACGCTGGCGCCACCGCCGGAAAGTCACCGGGCCTGGGACGACCTCAGCGCTGGGGAGAAAAAGGTCTCCGCTCGCGAGATGCAGGTGAATGCCGGCATGATGGAGAACGCCGATTATCATATCGGGCGGCTGATCGATTATCTGGACAGCCAGGATCTGCTGGAAAACACCATCATCATCATCGCTTCGGACAATGGTCCGGAATCAGCCAAGACCACGCTCGATGGCCCGGCCAACCTTGCCCTGAGTGCAGTGAAACTGATCGAAGGCTTTGACACCTCCTACGACAATCTCGGCGAGCCCAGAAGCCTGACCGCCATTGGTCCGGAGTGGGCCTCAGTGTCTGCGACGCCGTTCAATCTCTACAAATTCTATGCGAGCGAAGGTGGCCTGCGTGTGCCGCTGGTCGTCGCCGGCCCTGGCATCGCAGACTCCGGTGTAGAGCAGGCGCCGGTCCATGTGGCAGACATCACGCCGACCCTGCTGGACGCCGCGGACGTCGACTACGACCCCGCAGCCTTCTATGGCCGAAGCGTCCTGCCGATGCTCACCGGTGAGACCGATAGCACCCGTGATGACGACGACACCTTCGCCTTCGAGGTCAGCGGCAATGCCGCGCTCTATCGCGGACAGTGGAAGATCACCAGAAATGCCCGCCCCATGGGCGATAGCCAGTGGCGGCTTTATGATCTCTCGGTCGACCCGGGCGAGACGACGGACCTGTCGGCTGAAAATCCGAACCTCTTCGCGAGCATGCTCGCCGAATATGAATCCTATTCCGAAGCCGTCGGCGTGTTCGAACTCGGCCCTGACGATTTTGCGCTGAAGGTGCTCAACGAGAAGCTCGTCAACAAGGTCGTCCACAAGTACTGGCCGCACGCGGCGGGCTTCGTTCTGGTTGTGCTGCTCGTCCTTTTCCTGCTGTTCAAGCTGGTGCGGGGATTGTTTCGCCGTGCCCACGCTTAGGCGGGTCCATAGGCGCTGAACCCTGCTTGTGACGTCTGAACCGGAGCCAGCCCATGGAATGGATTGCTTTCACCCTGGTCGGCCTGATCATCCTGGCCATAGCCGTCTACTTCCTCCTGCCTTCGATCCTTCGGGTGATGGGACTCCACCGACATTACACGATCCCCGAATTCGATATGAAGGGGCGGCGGGC
>CAYYNG010000084.1:0-7381 GCA_964472435.1 uncultured Hyphomonadaceae bacterium
CAATGTCGGCGTGCAGCACCAAGGCCGATAGATGCAGAAGCCGAAACCACGGCCCGCACAGCGCTTTCGCAAGATTGGGAACCAAGAAGGTCTCGGCGTCGTCCAACGGTGCGCGCAATTCCGGCCTGACCACCGCCGAGGGGGCCCGATAGCCCTCGGCGAAGGTCGCGTCCGCATCCATGATCCGATCGCCATAGATCTTCGCGTCGGACGCCTCCAGAGCGCGCACGGCGTTCTCAAGATGCCCGGGAGCCCAGGTGTCGTCGGAGTCGAGAAATGCAACGAACCGGGTGTCGGCGCCGACGGCGTCCAAACCGGTGTTGCGCGCCGGGCCGGGCCCGCCATTGGGGCGGTGCAGGATCTCTAGCTTCTCTCGAACGTCGCGGGTCAAGCCGGAGACGGCCGCCTCGGCCGGCAAGGGCGAGGCGTCGTCGACAACGAGGATCCGAACATCGCCCGCCGTTTGGGAGGCGATTGAAGTGATCGCTCGCTGGAGCGGCTCCGGCGTCCGTTGAAAATAGGGAATGATGATATCGACTGTCGCCATCGCGGGGGGGCCGAGTTCTCAGCGCTCGTTCAGCGCCGGTTATCGAAGGGCTTGTTCGACGAGCCTTTTGAGCTCGCCGGGCGGTTGGATGAAG
This sequence comes from uncultured Hyphomonadaceae bacterium, assembly GCA_964472435.1. Lineage (GTDB taxonomy): Bacteria > Pseudomonadota > Alphaproteobacteria > Caulobacterales > Hyphomonadaceae > CAYYNG01. The sequence continues at coordinate 642 of CAYYNG010000084.1, forward strand.
GCGTCGTTCGGCAAAGCGAAGAGGGCCGCCTCTTTTTGCATAATCTGGTCGGGAGCCGCCAAGAGGGTTTCAACCAATCCCGGCAGAGTCTCTTCCAGCGGTTCTGACAGCGAGAAGCCAGCCCCCCGCGCTTCGATCCAAGCCGCCGTCTCCGTTTGCGCCGGCGCGATGGCGGGCGTTGTGTAATAGCCGCCCTCATAAAGCCGATTGGGCAGCAACCAAGACGAGTTGAAGCCCGCTTCCATAAAGTCTCCCGCCCACACCAAATCGACCTCCCCATAGAGCGCGGCGAGATCGTCGGGCGCTTTGTAGCGTCCGCCGAAGATCATGTTCGGGCGCGGTGCGACGACCGCATCGAAATCCGGGATCTCGGTTTCAGCTGGGATGCCGCGCAAGCGGATCTGGACCTTGTCGCCGAACGCGTCCGCTAAAGCGGCCAAGAGACCAAGGCTGCGGCTGCAGCGCAGAACGCCGAACCAGCCAATGCGGAGCGGGTCGCCCGCCGAACGCTGTCGCGGCTCCGGCCGCGGGCCGAGGCCGTCGGCCGCCGCCAATCTGTTCTCGAGAATCGCGGTCCTGTCTGTCCGCCCATAGCGCGGCTCGAAGTGGTGTCGCAAAAAGCCGGGGGAGCTCACCACCAGGAGCCGGCAGCGCCGGAGAAGCCGGCGTTCGATTGCGCGCATCGCCGATCCGACGGCGTCGGGTCGCGTGAGGAGGCGATGGATGTCGAGGCATTCATAAACAACAGGCGTGTCGAGCCGCGATCGGCGCTTCGCTAGAAACGCGCAGATCAGCATATCAAGGGTCCGCGCATAGATGAGATCCGCCGAGGCGAGGTCGTTCGCCGGCTTTGCGGCGATCCGTGCGGCCTGGACGATCCTGCGCGCGCGCTCGACGAATGCGCCAGGGCGGGTCTCGCCGAGATCAATGTTTCTCCAGGATGTCGGCTCCGGGGCGCCGCGCCGCATCATGAAACCCAAGACGTCGACTCCGTCGTGCACGAAGGCTGTCGCCCGTCGACGGATCGCCGCGTCGGCGGCGTCGAAACCAAAGAATGCGACAATCATCTTCACCCCATAACCGAAGTGCATAGCGGTCTTTCGCCTGTTGCTTGAGCAACTCTTGCGCCAATGTCCGCCCGCGCTGGGGATCATGATGGAACAATTTGTGCAAACCTGAATTTTCTCTTAAATGTCCAATGGTTGTTCAGGGTCGTTTCCGGGGACGGACGGACATCCCTGGCCTCGGAGGTGCTGGTTTGCAAGATCGGGTCGACGAATGGCTCCGCTATGCGGACGACGTGCGGCGACGTTCGGTTGATGCCGCGCGACGGCTTTATGGCCGCGGGCTAACCGCCTGGCGCGCGCGGCTGGCGCCGAGCGATCTCCCGTCCGCGCCCGTCCTCGCCCCTCCTTCCCCCGCCGCGGCTGCGCCCGCGACGCCCCCCGTAAGCGGCGCGGCCGTTCCCGACGGCCTGCGCGTTTACGCGATCGGCGACATCCATGGGCGCGCCGACCTCCTGACGCGTCTCTTCGAAACCATCGACGCCGACGCGGCCGCGTCGCCCGACGATACGGCGGTGCTTGTGTTTCTCGGAGACTATGTGGATCGCGGCTTTCAATCGAAAGACGTGATCGACTTTCTTCTGGCGGAGAGGGTCGGTCGTTTTGAAACAGTTTTCCTGAAAGGGAACCATGAGGAGGCCTTTATTAGGTTTCTCAACGAGCCCGCCTTCGGCCCGCAATGGGCCGCCTGGGGCGGGGCCGAGACGATCGCGTCCTATGGCGTGCGTCCGCCGCGCACCCGGACAAGTCCGGAGGATTGGACGGAGGCTTGCCGGGCGCTGAACAATCAATTGCCGCCGGCGCACCGGCGTTTTCTTGAGACGCTTCAACTGCAGACGCGTATCGGAGACTATGTCTTCGTTCACGCGGGGTTGCGGCCCGGCCGCACGCTGGAGCAGCAAACCGAAAAAGACATGCTTTGGATCCGCGACGAATTTCTAGCAAGTTCAGCCCGGTTCGATGCGATTGTCGTCCATGGCCATACGCCGATTGAACAGCCTTATTCCGACCACCGCAGGATCTGCGTCGATACTGGAGCCTATCTCAGTGGGAAATTGACCGCGGCACGATTCGTGCGTGACCAGGTGGACTTCTTATCGACCCTATGACGTATAGGGACCAGTGGCGTTAACGAATGAAGGACTCTGCAGGACGATGATCAGACGTGTGGCTTTTTTCTGTTTGTCCCTCTTCTTTGTCGCGGCCGCCGGCTGTCAAACGGCCGTCGACCGGTCCGACGGCGCCGACGCGTCCATCGCCGCCATCGACCGGGCACCCTACACGCTCGGCTCGGGCGATCGTCTTCGAGTGATCGTTTTCGGCGAGCCGGAGCTGTCGGGCGAATTCGTCGTCGACAACACCGGATTGATCTCCATGCCCTTGGTCGGCGAGGTGCCTGCCGCGGGGGCGACGGTCCGCGGATTTCAAACCGAACTCCAGTCGCGGCTGGAAGACGGATATCTGCGCCAGCCCCGCGTGAGCGCCGAGGTCATCAATTTTCGTCCGTATTATATTCTTGGCGAGGTCAATCGCGCCGGCGAATATCCCTACACGTCCGATCTCACGATCTTAAACGCCGTCGCCACCGCGGAAGGCTTCACCTATCGCGCCAATCGCCGCGTCGTCTACGTTCGCGGAGCCGATGAGGAGGACGAGGTGGCCGTGCGCCTCACGCCGGATACGCCGGTTCGTCCGGGCGACACGATTCGTGTGGCGGAACGTTTATTCTAACGAGCCTGGCCCGGCCGGTCGGCGGAGAACGAACGGCGGCTGACTGGTTGTACGAACCCGTGAAATGCGTCTTAGTGGCGGCTGACGGGCTGGGGGCGGCGCGCGAAGCAAGGTCGATGTTAAACCGAGTCGTTCTCAGACTGGCCGCGGCGGCCGTCTTCGCGGGCGGCGGCGGCGCTTACGCCGCGGCTCAGCCCCCTTCAGCCGGATCTGCGCGGATCGACGAACTGGCGGTCGATCTTGCGACCTACACCCCGTGCACGGGCGATGATCAAAGCTCAGCGATCAGGATCGAGCTTTTGGCGGCGGGGCTCGACGTCTGGGACTCGATACATGCGCTGGGCCTGGCGGAAGGGGCCGACGGCCTGTGTCAGCGTGCTCGATCGGCGATCACCGCGGAGAAAGAGGCCTTGCTCGCCGCGCCTGCGGGCGGGGTGTTGCGGTACCCGGTTTCCGCGGCGGCCAGCCGTCCGGCGCCGTTTGAACTGACGCCGCCGCCGCAGCGACGGGGATATTAGAGGCGATGGGAAAAGCGGCGGTCGGTTTGATCGCGGCGCGGGATCCAGGCCATGGCGCCGATCTTGTATTCTCCATCGCCGGGAACAATTGCGGTGCGCTCGCACGTGAGGAGATTGCGCAATGAATATTTCGAAAGCGTTGGTGAGCGCGGGAGCCATGGTCTTGGCGGCAGCGCCGGCGGCGGGCCAAGAGTTTTTCGTCCGGGATCGCAACACAGCGGTTCAAGACCGCTTTCAGCCGCAGTTCGACCCGCAACCGCTCCGAGTGGGTTCGTTTCTGGTCGCCCCGTCCTTGGAACTTGGCTTGGAGGGCAATGACAACGTCTTCGCGCAGCCCGACGACACGGAGTTCGATGGGATCGGCGTCATCAATCCCAGCCTTGATGTTCGGAGCGATTGGGGACGTCACGAGGTTTTCGGCGCCGTCGACCTCGAGCGCCGGCAGTTCTTCGAACTTGACTCGGAGACCGTCACAAATATCCAGGGCAATGCGGGCGGTCGGCTGGACGTCACCAACGATTTCTCCGTAACCGGCGAGTTCTTCGGCGCCCAGCTGACGGAATCCCGGCGCAATATCTCCGTGCTCGACGGCTTCGCAGAACCGGTGGACTTCTCCACCGTCGGCGGCCGGGTCCAGGCCGAATACCAACGCGCAAGATTCCAGGCGCGCCTCATGTACGAAGTTCAGGACCGCGATTTCGACGACGTCGAACAGCCCGACGGCGCTGCGATCGATCAAGACTTCCGCGACCGCGTCCGGCAAGCCGTCGAGGGCCGGCTTTCTTATGCCGTGACGCGGGATGTCGCCGTGTTCGGCCAGGCCGAATACTTTCAGCGGGACTTCGATCTCCCGTCCATCATCGACGGCGAGGCCGTGAGCCGCGACTCCGACGGCTACGCGATTGAAGCCGGGGTCGATTTCGAGCTTTCGGCGTTCCTGCGCGGCGATCTCGCAGTCGGATTTTTCGAGGACAACCGCGAGGATCCCGCTTTCGCCGACGTTGACGGCGTATCGGTCGACGGCCAGGTGCAATGGTTCCCGACCCAGCTCACGACCGTTACGGCGAGCGGCTTCAGCCGATCGGTGGATGCCGGGCTTGTCGCCGCAGCGAGCACGTTGGAGGCCGGCGGTCTGCTGCGGGTCGACCACGAGCTGCGCCGCAATGTCATCCTCTTCGCGTCAGTCGGCGTGACCGAGACGAATTTCGAAGACGATGATCGGGACGATACGTTCTTCGATGTCGGCGTCGGCGGGACCTACAAAGTCAGCCCGCGGCTGCATTTGAACGCGTTCTACCGCTACTTCGACCGCGGCTCCTCCTTTGATCCGGCGGACTTCAATCAGAATACGTTCGGTGTCAGTGTTTCGCTGTTCCTCTAAAGCCGTCGGCCAGAAAGGCTTATCGCGATGAACAAGTTGTACCCGCTCGGCGTCAACCAGTCGCCGCCCGTCTACGTCGCTCCAGCGTCGGACAGCGAGGACAAGCTGGTCGACATCGATAAGCTGATCCAAGCGGTGCGGCGGCGGATGTGGCTCATCATCGCGTCCTTCGTCGCCACGTTCTCGGTCGTCACCCTGATCTCGTTCCAAATGACGCCGATCTATTCGGCCACCTCGCGGATCATCGTCGATTCGCGCGAAACGAATGTGATTGATGTCGGCGACGTGCTGTCAGGCTTGAGCCCGACCACGGGAATCGTGAATACCGAGGTCGAGGTCATAAAGAGCCGCGCGCTGTTGATGAAAGTCGTCGAGCGGCTCAATCTCGACCAGTATCCCGAGTTCAACTACGCGCTGCGCGATCCCACTATGACCCAGCAGATCCGCCGAAGCGTGAACCGGTTTTTCGACGGTTTGAGGCCCGCCGCCCCTGCGGAGAGCGGCCCTGCGAGCGCGCCGCCTTCGCCCGAGGCGCGCGCGGAGCGTCGGCGGATCTCCATCGCGAACGCCTTAGGTCGGAACATCTCGGTCAATCGCATCGGCGCGACCCTGATCATCGACGTCACGGCGCGCAGCGAGTCCCCGACCCTGGCCGCCGACATTGCGAACACCGTCGCCGATCAGTACCGCGTCGAACAATTGGAGGCGAAGTTCGAGGCGACCCGGCGCGCCAACGAATGGCTTGACGAGCGTCTCGGCGGGCTTCGCGGCGAGGTTAACGCGGCTGCAAGCGCGGTGGAGGCCTACCGTTCCGCCTCCGGGCTTTTGGCGGCGGGTGATACGACGTTGACCGAGCAGCGGATCTCGGACCTTGAAGCCCAATTGGTGGTTCGCGAAGGCGAGCTTGAGGAGCGCCGTGCGCGGTTGAATAACGTGCGCGCCCAGGTTGCCCGTGGCGACGATGTCGATACGATCGCGGAAGTGCTTCAGTCGAGTGTGATCAGCAATCTCCGCGCGCAGCAGGCCGAAGTGCTGCGTCGCAAAGCCGATCTTCAAACCCGCTATGGCCCGCGCCACCCGGAATTGCGGCGCGTCAACAGCGAAGAGGCCGACATCAACGCTCAAATCGAGGCTGAGGTCAGTCGCATCGTTGCGAACCTCGAGTCCGAAGTGACCATTGCGCGCCAGAGGGTGAGCAGCCTTGCGAGCAGCATCGGCGACATGCGCTCGCAATTGGTTACGAACAATCGGGCGCTCGTGAGGTTGCGCGAATTAGAGCGTGAAGCTGAAGCGAGCCAATCCCTCTACGAAGAATTTTTGGCGCGCTTCAAGGAAACGCGGGAGCAAGACGGCATCGCCGAAGCCGACGCCCGTGTCCTCTCTCAAGCGAGCGTGCCGAGCCGGCCAAGTTTTCCGAACACGAATCTTAATCTCGTGCTTGCCGTGCTGCTCGGCGCGGCCGTGGCCGGCGGCCTCGCCTTGCTCGCCGAAATGCTCGACAACTATGTCAGTTCGCCGGAAGACATCGAGAGGTTCTTCGATATGCCGTCGATGGGCATGGTTCCGCTTCTAACCGGGCTGAGCGCCTTCGGCCGGAAGCCGACCTCTCCTGCGGACTACCTGTTAGAGAACCCGCTCTCCGCCTTCGCAGAGTCGATCCGAAACCTGAGAGCGTCGATCATTTTCGCAGATCTCGACCGCGCCGCAAAAACAGTGGCCGTGTCCTCCTCCCTTCCCGACGAGGGCAAGACAAGCCTTGTTTACTGCCTCGGTCGGATGTCGGCCCTATCGGGCGCGAAGACCTTGATTATCGACGGCGACTTCCGCCGCCGCCAGTTGACCGAAATGGTCGGAATCGAGCCCGAGACCGGCTTTATCGAACACCTTTTCGGCGAAGTCAGCCTGGAAGAGTCGATCCATATCGACGACGCCACCGGGCTGCACGTTCTTCCGCTGACCGACACGCGGAACACGCCCCGGGACGTGTTCGGCTCGCGCGCGTTCGACACGCTGTAGCTGGAGCTCAAAGCCGCCTATGACCTGATC
>CAYYNG010000085.1:0-7350 GCA_964472435.1 uncultured Hyphomonadaceae bacterium
GGCCCTCGACAATCAGTTCCGCTATCTCTCCGCTTATTATGTCAGCCTGACCTTGCTCCTCTGGTGGGCCATTCCAAACGTCGAGCGACATGGACCGATGCTTCGGCTGCTGGTCCTCGCCCTGGTCCTTGGCGGCCTCGCGCGGCTCTATTCCCACCTGACAGTCGGGCCCGGCGATCCCGGCCAGTTCGTCGGCATGTTTCTCGAGCTTGGCGCGGTGGTTTTCATCCCCTGGCAGGCCGCCGTCGCACGGAAAGCCGGCGTCGCATGACCGCCGCAGGGATCTATGACACCGCCCTGATCGAACGGGTTCGGTTCGCCGCCTCGGCGCCGGAGGCGAGCGCCGAGGAGGCGAAGCGGCTGACGGCGAACGCCGTCATGGTCGTCGCCGCCAACACGCTCGCAACCGAGACCGATGATTTAGGACGGATCGAGGCGGCGCTCGGCGGACGCTACGCCGGCGCCTTTCACGAGATGCCGGCCCACACGCCCCGGCCGGCTGTCGTCGCGGCGGCCGATGCGGCGCGGGCGGTCGATGCGGATCTCATCGTCTCGCTCGGCGGCGGCTCGGTGATCGACGGGGTGAAAGCGGTCCAGCTCTGTCTCGTCGAAGGGATTTCAGACCCCGCGGACCTCGGCGCCTATGCCCGCGGCGCGGCCGGCCCCGCGACCAAGACGCCGGGCGCCTCCGCAACCCGCGCCATCGCGGTTCCAACCACCCTGTCGGGCGCGGAGTTCACCTCGGCCGCCGGCGTGACGAACCCTGAGACGAAGTTCAAAGAAGGCTTCAGCGCGCCCGATTTCGTCCCGCGCGTCGTCGTGCTCGACCCCTCGCTCGCCCAGGCGACGCCGGAATGGCTATGGCTGTCGACGGCGATCCGGTCGGTGGACCATGCGGCCGAAGGCTACTGCGCGGCCGCGTCTTACCCCTATCTCGATCAGTTTTTCCTCGGCGCGTTGCGCCTCTTCGCGGCGGCGCTGCGGCGAACGAAGGCCGACCCGGCCGACCTCGAAGCCCGTTCGATCAGCCAGCAGGCGGTTTGGGCCGTGTCAGGCGGCATGGGCCGTGTGCCGAACGGCGCAAGCCACGGGCTCGGCTACATTCTCGGCGCCGGATGGGGCGTTCCGCACGGGCACACCTCGTGCGTCTTGCTGCCCGCCGTCTTGCAATGGAATGCGGCGGTGAACGGAGACCGCCAGCGGGCGATCGCCGAGGCCCTGGGCCGGCCGGAGATGAGCGCGGCCGAAGCGGTGCGGGAGCTGGTCGCCGATCTCGGTCAACCGACGCGGCTTTCAGACGTCGGCGTGACCGAGGCGGATTTCGAGCGGGTCGCGGCCCTCGGCCTCAAGCACCCCGTCGTCCGCGCCAATCCGCGGCCGATCGAGACCCAAGCGGACATTCTCGAGATCTTGGCGCTGGCGGCCTAACGCCCGCACGCCTCCCGCGCCGCATCGTCCGCCTCCAAGGCGTCGGCGACCCGGACCGGCTCGTCTGTGGCGAGGAGGACGAGCCCATCGGCGACCAAGTCGGCGTACTCAGATCCATCGCCGTCCGCCCAGTATGCGTCGTCGAGCCGGTCGCCAGGACGGCCGAGCGTGCCGAACGCAGGTTCGACGCCTTCTCGGCCGAGGCGGGCCCAGGCCGCCGGGTCGGGATCGGACGTTCCCGTCCAGCCAAGGACGTTCGGCGTGACAACGCCCCGGTCCTTGAGCGCGGCGAGGTCGCGGGCGCCGCGCGCGCCGGCGCTGATAACAAGATCGGGCGCGACGCTGTGCACCGTCGCCGCCTGGTCCTCGGTATAGGTGATGACGATCACGTGGTCGTCGGCGCCCGCCTCGCGAACGGCCGCGATGATGTTCCGGAAGCTCGTCGACTCTTTTCGGTCGAGCTCCAGGATCGCCCGGTTCTCAACCGCCCAGGCGAGGGCGTCCGCCAGCGTCGCGGGCGAGAAACCAGTAACGGCGCCGGCGCCATCTTTGAGGTTAAGGCGGCGGATCTCCGTCCAGTCCGCGTCGACCACCGGACCGCGGCCCGTCGTCGTGCGGGTCAACGAGCGGTCGTGGTGGAGGAACAGAACGCCGTCGCGGCTTTCGGCAACGTCGACTTCGAAGACGAAAAGCCCGTTCGCGAGGCCGTTCGCCATAGTTTCGATGGCGTTTTCGGGAAATCCGGGCGCGGGGCCGCCCCGGTGGGCGGCGATCAAGAGGCCCCCGGCCTCGCGGATGCAGTCAAGATACTCCGGCAGGGCCGAGCGGTTCGGCCCCGCGGGCGATGAGAGCGGCGACCGCTGGCCGGTATTGAGCGGCCGTTCGAGCGTTCGACCCGGCGTATTCGACGGCGCGCCGCACGCGGCGAGCGCGATAAGCAAGGCGAGGACGGATCGCATAAGGGCCCTTTCCCGGGGTGTCGTAACGGCGCCTGCATAGCCCGAGGGACCGGCGAGCGAAACCGCTGATCGCGCTTTCGCGCTCGCGGGCGAGGCCTCGGCCGGCCGGCTCGCCGATGAGCTTGACCACCAGCTCGTGGCCGATGTCGGGTTCGGATGTGTGGAGGTTCAGCTCGACAATTCCTTTGCCGCGCCGACCCGCCATTCGCCAGCGGGCCCGGCGACGGCATCTGCGTCGGCGACCATATCGGCCAACGGAGCCCGACGCCGGCCTATGCGTCTGGGACGGTCGGCGTGATCATTCTCGAACCCGGCGGGGGACTTGTGAACACCGTCGTCTACCAGGCGACGATCCGGTCCATCTGCTTCCGCCCCCGGGGCGCGATGACGTTTGGCGAGCCCGATCCGGAGTTCCAGTTCGTCTTTCGCGCGCGGATTCAATAGGCGCGCGCAATCGGTTGTCCTTCCCGCCAGCGGCCCATAATGTCGCGGCGACGAATGCGGCCAACGAAAGTCGCTGGAGAAAAAACCGCTCCTCGGCAAGGAGCGCCAAGGGAGCTTCGAGACGATGCTGGGCATCATGCAGAACTGGCCGCTGACGGTCGACAAAATCATCGACCATGCGGCGCTGAACCATGGCGGACGCGAACTCGTGACGCGGTCGGTCGAAGGGCCGATTGTCCGCACGACCTATGCCGATGTCCGTCGCCGCGCCAAACGGGTCTCTGCCGCGCTGAAGGACGAGGGCGTGGGCCTCGGCGACCGGGTCGCGACCCTCGCCTGGAACACGGCGCGCCACCTTGAATGCTGGTATGGCGCGATGGGGATCGGCGCGGTGCTGCATACGATCAACCCGCGTCTGCATCCCGAGCAAATCGCTTGGATCGCCAACCACGCGGAAGACCGGGTGTTGATCACCGACCTCACCTTCGTGCCGATCCTGGAAAAGGTCGCCGAGCATTTCCAAACGATCGAGACCTTCGTCATCCTCTGCGACGCGGGCGACATGCCCCAGACGACGCTGAAGAACGCCCGACCCTATGAGATCTGGATCGGCGGCCGGACGGAGGACGCGCCCTGGGGCGGGTTCGGCGAGGAGACCGCCTGCGGTCTGTGCTATACCTCCGGCACGACGGGCGACCCCAAGGGCGTTCTTTACTCCCACCGCACGAACGTCCTGCACACCTTGATCACCCTGCAGCCCGACGTGATGGGCCTCGGCGCGAAAGACGTGGTCTTACCCGTGGTTCCCATGTTCCACGCGAACGCTTGGGGCCTCGGCTTCTCCTGCGCCGCCGTCGGCGCGAAAGTGGTGATGCCGGGCGCGAAGATGGATGGCGCGTCCATCTATGAACTGCTCGACAGCGAGAAAGTGACCATGACCGCGGCCGTGCCGACCGTGTGGCTCATGCTGCTCAACCATCTTCAGGAAAACGATCTGAAGCTCCCCCACCTCAAGCGCGTGGTGATCGGCGGGTCGGCCGTGCCCGAGCGGATTTTGCGCGCGTTCGAACAAGACTACGAGGTGGACGTGGTCCACGCCTGGGGGATGACGGAGACCTCGCCGCTCGGCACCCTGGGCGCGCTGCCGCCGCACCTCGAAGGGGCCGATATCGACGCGCGCATCGCCCATAAGCTGAAGCAGGGCCGGCCGCCGTTCGGCGTCGAACTGAAAGTGGTGGACGACGCATATAAGGAGCTGCCGCGCGACGGGGCGACGTCGGGCCGGCTCTTGGTCCGCGGCGCCGCGATCGCGGCGGGCTATTTCAAAGGCGCCGGCGGCGAGGTTCTCGACGAAGAAGGCTATTTCGACACGGGCGACGTCGCCCACCTCGACGAGCACGGCACAATGCAGATCACCGATCGGGCGAAGGACGTGATCAAGTCCGGCGGGGAATGGATCTCCTCGATCGATATCGAAAACATCGCCGTCGGGCATCCCAAGGTCGCCAACGCCGCGGCGATCGGGATCTACCATCCGAAATGGGACGAGCGGCCGCTTTTAATTATCCAGCCCGCGCCGGGCGAGACGCCGACCAAGGAGGACCTTCTCGCCCATCTCGAAGGCAAGATCGCCAAATGGTGGACGCCCGACGATGTCCAACTGGTCGACGAGATCCCCCTCGGCGCGACCGGCAAGATCAACAAGCTTGCGCTGCGCGAGCGTTTCAAGGACTACAAACTGCCGACGGCGTAGGGCCGGGCGGGGGGCGAGGGCTGGAGGACCGATATGGCTGAGACCGCCGAGAGCGCCGGCTGGCGTCAGACTTTCGCAGGCGTCGCCCTGGGCGTCTCGATCTTTTCGGCGCTCTGGTTCGCCATCGCGGCGCTCGGGTCGAAATTCGGGCTTTGGAGCTGGCAGTTCGGCCTCGTCACCATGACGTTCGGCCTCGGCATGTGGGTGATCGGGACGGCGGCGGTCCTGGCCGTCGCCGCGGTCGTCGTCTCGCTGATCCGCGCGCCCCGGACGCGGCCCTTCATTCTGGCGGCGGCGGCTTTGCTCGTTGCAGTGATGGCGGGCGGGCGGTTCCTCGGCACAGCCGCGGCCGGGCTGGCTTTGCCCCCGATTCACGATGTTCAAACCGATTGGTCGAACCCGATTGCGTTTACGCCGGAGCTGATGGCGATCCGCGAGGCGGACGGCGCTCTGAACCCTGTTGAGGACGCGCCCCGCATCGCCGAGGGCGCCGAGGGCCGCTGGCCCGGCATGGGCGGGCGGCTCGTTTCAGAGGTCCAGGAGGCGGCCGAACAAGATCCCGCCAAGCGCGGCGCCGACGACGAAGACAAGCCCTATCGACCGATTGAACCGCTCGTGTTCGATGCGCGTCCGGGCGAGATCTTCGATGCGGCCCTCGCCCTCGTCGAGGACAAAGGCTGGGCGATCGTCACCCAAGACCGCGCGGGCGGCGTGATCGAGGCGACGGCGACGACCGGCTGGTTCGGCTTCAAGGACGATGTGGCGATCCACATCTCCGACCGGGACGGCCAAACCCGGGTCGACATGCGCTCGGTCAGCCGCGTCGGCCTCTCCGACCTCGGCGCAAACGCTAAGCGGGTGTCGAACTATCTCTTCGAGCTGTCGGCGTCGGCGAGCTAGGGCGTTTCCCGTCCCAATCGACCCGCTCCGCCGGAATCTGCCCTAGCGCTACCCCGCCGCGAGGCGCACCAGCCGGTATTCGCTCGCGACGGTCGGCGTTTCGTCCTCCGTCACGACCGCGCCCTCCCGAACCAGCTTGACCATGTGGCCAAGCACCGAATGGCAGGCCGCCGGGTGGAGCTTTTTATCCACATCGACATACATTTGGGCGACCATGTCCGGGATCCGGGTCTCGCCTTGCTCGAGGTGTTTCAGGATCGCGGCCTCCCGGGCGAGCCGGTGGTTCGCATAAGCCTCGATAAAGCCGCGGACATCTTCGCGAACCGGCGGGCCGTGGGTCGGCCAGAGGATGTCGAACGCCCTATTCTGGATCTTTTTGAGGCTCTCCATATAGTCCGCCATGTCGCCGTCCGGCGGAGAGACCACGGTGGTCGACCAGCCCATGATGTGGTCGCCGGTGAGGCAAGCGTTCTCTTCGCGGAGGCCGAAACAGATATGGTGGGCCGTGTGGCCGGGGGTTTCAATGACGTCGAGCGTCCAGCCCGGGCCCGAAATCACGTCGCCGTCGCGGATGATCTCGTCCGGTTGGAAAGAGAGATCGTCTTCCGATCCGAGCTCGCCCTTCGCCGTCGGGATCGCGCCGCCCCGGGCGTAGACCTTGCAGCCCGCCCACTCCGCCAGCGGTTTGGCGAGCGGGGAGTGGTCTGAGTGGCCATGGGTGACGAGGACATGGGTGACCCGCTCCCCCTTTAGCGCCGCCTTCAGCGCCGCGAAGTGCGCCTCGTCCAGCGGGCCGGGATCGATCACCGCCACCTCGCCGCGGCCGACGATGAAGACGCCGGTGCCGAGATAGGTGAACGGGTTCGGATTGTTGGCGATCACGCGCCGGAGCAGGGGGCTGACCTGGTCTGCGCGGCCGTATTCGAAGTCCATTTCGCGGACAAAGGGGATTCCGGCCATTGAGGGTCCTTACGTCTTTTATTGTCTGTTAGGCGAATTCGGTCTGGGAGGGGAGGGGGCCTTATGGCGCAAAGGCCATCACAAAGGCCCGCGCCATGCGGCGTGTGGATTTCAGCTTGTCGCCGAGCTTCAGGGCGACCGGCGGGCCCATGTCGGTCTTGTTCGCATCGACGATGTGGATGCGGCCTGTGTCGCGGTCGCGTAGGACGTCGACCCCGCCCCAGTCGAGGCCGATCTCCGCGGCGAACCGGCGGATGATCTCCATCTCCTCGCCCGAGAAGCAATGTTGGGTCTGGTCGAGAATGACCTCGGCGTTCTCGTTGAGAAAGCGGCGCGCGAGCGGCCGGCGTTTCCGGAAAACGATGGTCGGCTCGCCGCCGACGATGCACGTCCGAAGGTCCTCGACCAAACCGCCGTCGATCTCGTTATTGATCAGCCGCTGATAGGTCTTGCCGGCGCTCGGCTCCATCGGGCCTTCGATGATGCGGCCGTCATGGGCGGCGTTCATCTCGGACTTCTCAACCATCGGGCCCTGATAGGTGCGCGGGTCCACGGCGAGGTCGTAGCCGGCGGCCGCGGAAAAGGCGCGGGCGACAACGGTTTTCGAGACGTCGTGGCAGCCGAAATTCACGAGTCGTGCACCGGGCTTCACCACCGGCGGGGGGTTGTCCGTCGTTGTCGTGTCGTCGAAATGGAAGACGATGTCGGCCTCGGCGATGTCGTCGACCAGTTTCGCGCCGGCATAATGCATGACCGGCCAGATGAAGTACCAGGGGCGCGGCTTGTCCGGCGCAAAGGCGATCGTCGGCCGGCGATGGCCAGTGGCCCAGCGGACGATCCGCCAGCTTTGAACCCGGGTATAGAAGGTGAGCCACGTGAACACCTCGTGCAGCAGGCAGAAGCTCA
>CAYYNG010000086.1:0-7285 GCA_964472435.1 uncultured Hyphomonadaceae bacterium
TGTCTTGATCACCCGCCATTGTGGAGTTCCTTCTATTCCGCCGCCAAGAGTTCGGCCGACGGCATCGCCGGCAATGTCATGTCGTCGGCCGCGCTTGCGCCGACCCGAGCCGCCAAAACGGCGGCGACCGCGAACAAGGCCGCTTCGCTGGCGAAGACGCCGGCGAACGCGATGCCGGTATCGGTGAGCAGAAGCCGCGCAGCGTCGAGGCCAGCGGCGCCGAGGACGCCGCCGAGCCCGAAAGCGATCGCCTGGGCGGCGCCCCATAAGCCGAGGCGCGTGCCTTCGCGCCCTGATCGGCCCGCGCTCGCCAGCGTCATCATGGATCCGATGGCGGCGACGGCGAATGCGCCGTTTGCGAGACCTAGAGCGAAAACGGTCGGCTTAAGCGGCCAGGCCGCCGGGGCCAGGGCCGCCGCGCAGAGCCCGACTAAGGCGAGGGTCGAGGCGATGCATCCAGCGATCGTCCATCGCCGCATGAACCGCGCGCGTGATTTGCCGATCGTCGTTCCAATGACGGCGGTGGCGATCATGCCGAGCAAGACGCCACCGTTTTGCACGCCGGCCAAGCTGGTCGATTCGCCCGGCGTGTAACCATAAAGGAGGCCTGCGAACGGCTCCAGAATCAGATCTTGCGCGCTATAGGCCAACATGGAGACGAAGACGAAAACGGTGAAGCGGCGCGCTTGGTCGTCCCGCCAAACCTCGGCGAGGGCCGGACGGAACCCTGCCGAATGTTCCGTCTGAGCGCCGGGCGGCGGCCCCGCCCTCGGGTCGCGCTCAAGCCCCCACAAAGCGACCGCCGAAACCGCCACGGCGGAGAGCGAGACCGCTGTCGTTACGAAGATCAGTCGACTGAAGCTGAACGGTTCGAGCATCGCGCCGGCGACGCCCGCGGTGAGAACGAAACCGAAAATCATCATGATCCAGACGATCGCCGCCGCGGCCGCCTTCCGCGACGGCGCGGTCCGGGTCGCCAATAAGGCGAGGAGATTGGTTCCCGCCGCCCCCACGCCGACGCCGATGACGAGGAAGGCCGCAAAGGCGCAGACGATCGCTGTCGTCAGAGATGACGCCATCAAGGCCGTGGAGGCCGCGGCCCCCACTGCGCCGAGCGCCAACACCGCCATGCCGCCGAGGATCCAAGGCCATCTCCGCCCGCCCATATCAGACCCATAACCCCAGCGCGGACGGGACATCTGGACGGCGTAGTGCCACCCGACCAACGCGCCGGGCAGGATCGCCGGCAGGGCGAGCTCGACCACCATCACCCGGTTGAGCGTGGAGGTTGTCAGGATGATGATTGCGCCAAGCGCGGCCTGGACCAGGCCAAGCCGGACGACGCCGAGCCATCCGAAATCCCGTTGATCGGCGCTCACGGCCACGGCGGGCCTCCCCCAAGGGATCCAAGGGCGAAAGCGGTCGCAAGCATGCCGAGGACGTACAGAGAGGTGCCTGTGGCGTTGTACCAAGGCGCTTTTTCCTCGGGGGCGCGGAGGAGGATGGCCATCAAATAGAACTGGGCGATCAAGAGACCGGCGACGATCAGCGCATGGCGCGGCGCGCCGATTGCGAAGAGGCCTGCGATCACGGCAAGCTGGGGAGCGGTCATAACCGCGCATGCGATCCTGGCGGCGTTGTCGGTCCCGAGCTGGGCGGGAAGCGAACGAATCCCCATGCGTCGATCACCTTCGACGGCTTTGAAATCATTGAGGGTCATGATGCCATGGGCGCCAAAGTTGTTGAGAAGGGCGGCGGCGACTTTTAACGTGCCGGGCTGGGCGCCGGCGACCACCGCCGCGCCGGTGAACCAAGCGACGCCTTCATAGCAGAGCCCGACCGCGGCCGGACCGGTCCACCCGTCGGCTTTCAGCCGGAGCGGGGGCGCGCTGTAGGCCCACGCAAGGCCCACCGCCACAAGCGCCGCGGCAAACGCCCATAGTCCGAGGATCGCTCCGAGACCGATCGAGGCGGCGGACCAGGCGACGCCGAGGTAAAGACCCCAGCGGCCCGGGATCCGGCCGGATGGTATTGGACGGTCGGGTTCATTGATCGCATCTACGTGTCGATCGAACCAGTCGTTCACCGCCTGGCGCGCGGCGCACACCAAAGGGCCCGCGAGCACGATCCCGCCAAGGATGTAAGCCCACCGATCCTGAAGCGGGACCCCGGCGGAAACAGCGCCGCAGGCGAACGCCCACATGGGCGCAAACCACGTGACGGGCTTGAACAGCTCCAGTACATCCCGCCAATGGGGCGGGCCCTGAAGAGCGAGGGGGGCGTCTGCGTTCGACACCCCGGAACGTTAAAATTGACAGATCATTGTGTCAATTAAAATGGACGTTTTTGTCGGTGGTCAGACGCGTCACTCGGCCTCGTCGAGGCCGGACCTTTTCAGCTTCGAATAAAGGCCTTGCCGGCTTAATCCCAAGATCTCCGCCGCCGACGCCCGGTTATTGTCAGTGATTTCCAGGGCGGCTTCGATGCAGAGCTTCTCGATCAAGAGAGTCGATTCCCGGACGATGTCTTTCAGCGGAACGTGGCCGACGAGCTCCGTAAAACGACCCGCGGTCGCCGGAAGCCGTTCGTCGGCGCCGATGGTGGGCAACCGGCGCGCAATGCCTCGGATTGAAAAGGCGTAGATATCGTCCTCGCCAAGCGGCGCCGCCACCGCCGACACCTCCACCGGCTCCTCGTCGCCGAACCGGTCCCGGACGATTGTCGCGAAGTTCCGGACGACGCCGTGTTTTTTCAACGCCGCGAACAGGACATTGAGGTCCGTACCAGAGCGGCCGAGGTGATGATGAAGCTGGCGGCCAAGGGCGCGGGCATCGCCCGAAAGCTTGGCCAATTCATTGAACGTCTCGTTCGCCGCGACGATCCGTTGGCTCGCGTCGGCGATGACGAGGCCGTCCGGCAGCCGATCCAAAACCGCGAGCAGAGACCGGCGCGCGGCCGTGTCCGGGTCGGGCGCGGCGGCGGACAGCAGCCGTACGATCAGTCGCGTCGCGCGATCCTCTCGAAAGGCCGACGCGGTGACCGCAGCCGTAGCGCCCGTGTGAAGCGCCGCGCACGGAAGGTGCGCTTGGCCGGCGGCGATCGCTTCCGCGACCAGCACGTCGAGCGTTCGGCGCTCGGTTCCTTGGAATAGCTCGGGCAGGGCGGCCTTCCTTAGATCGTCGAGATCGGTCTGAACCGCTTTCGCAGCGGCGGGATTGGCGTCTTCGATCGAAAGGTTCCGCGCTTCAACTATCAGGAGGGGGTCTGAGACCGCTGCGAAAAGGAGCCGATACCTCGCCTGAGCCTCCCGCATCCGCGCATAATCGCGTTCGAGGTTTTGATGCGCTTCGATCAGGCGCTGCTGCAGGGCGGCCACCGCCCCTTGCTCGCGTCCGAGCGCGATGAATTTGTCGGTCGATCCGATTTGCACCGCAGTGTATTTTATCGGCGTGTCGTGGGGCGAATGGGAGGGGTGGTTGACCTGGCGCCAGCGTTCGCCGCCTTTCACCGCAGACAAAAGCTCTTCGATCTTATTGCGGCTTTCCGCCGTCACCGTTTCGACCCAGGGCTTGCCCCGCCAGGCCGTGTCATAGCCTTCATCGATCAAAGCCTTCGGCCCGAGCGCGACATCCTTGACGACGCCGTCTTCAACCAACAGCGCCACATCGGCGGCGGCCGCCACGATTTCCGCCGTGGTCGCGGCGTCGAGATCGTTAAGAAACTTGGCGGGGGCGTGAAACGGCACAGGTCGAACTCCTTTGTCGGAGATTGGTTTTATGGGAGATTTCGCGTCCATGCCTTCTCCGGTGTTGCTATACAAGGCTTTTGGTCAGGGGCTCGGCGCGAAGCCGGATAAGAGCATTCGGGCCGCCTGCGGCGCCTTCGACGCTTCGGTCGAACAGCCGTCGGCCCCGACCCGCGCAACCAGGTTTCGGTCTTCAGCCACAAGATTGCCCCCCAGTATGAATTTCACCTCTTTGTTCATCGACGCCGCCCGCAGCGTCCTGATTTCCGCTTCGAGGTCGGTTTCGTCGACGGAGCGGGCGATCGAAAGGCCGACGATGTCGAAGGGCGTGTTCCCGAGGAGCCCTTCGAGATCACCTACGCCTGCGCCGGGCTCGCTCCATACCCGCCAGCCGTCGCGGCGGAAAAACTCTGCGACCATGAGAAGACCGAAGACATGTTGGTCGCCGCAAGCGTTCGACAGCAGAACTGAGCGCCCACCGGCGCTCGCGCGCCGAAACGCGGTTTCGCCGACGACGCTATTATGCCGGAGCATTTCATGCAGCCGGCAGAGCCCGATGGTTACCTCGCTGAAATCGCAAGCGTCTTCATCCCACAGCTCTCCCAGCCGGCGCGCCGACGGCGCAAGGAGATCCATGAACAAATGTTCGATGAGCGCGCCTTGGTCTAGGAGTTCGTCGATCATCGCGCCGGCGCCTGCGGCGCTTTCCGTCAAAAGCGCCTGGACGAACGCTTCAAGGCGTTCCGGCGTCACGAGGGATTGCCGAGGCGCGTCTAGCCGTTCGGCGTCGCGGTCGCGGTGAATAAGGGTCAGGCGGGGCAGAACTTCGCATTCGATCGCCCTCACAAGGTCCTCTGCCGGGCCTTCGGCGCCGCAGGCGTCCTGCAGCTTATCTCCAAGCCGTTCGAACGATGCTGCGCCAAGATCTTCCAAGCCAATGTCTCTACGCCCGTCAAACTCGTCTCTTGTATGCGCCATTCGTCTGCCTCCCGATACGATGGCGTCCCTGTCTCAGGTTGTGCGTTCGACGGGGGCGACGCCCCAGCGACGAACCGCGCCTGTTCCACATTCTGATTGCCAGGGACGGGGGGTGGGCGCGCATTTCGACACGCGCCGCTCGTAGAAGCGTAACTCGACGGCGAACCGCCTCGACGGCCGCCCGGCGGATCGGCTTTCGCGGAGCCCTCCGCTTCGTGCAGCGCCCGTCCAGTCACACTCCATAACGCACCCTAACAAACGTTAACCCGCTCCGATAGCATGGATCTATGGCGATCTATCATGCTGCGAGCGTTTCAAACGTCAAGCAAAATAGACGTAAACCTATATTGACACTTTCGGGGCGCCCCGGCTAGCGTGTCTTCAAGGGTCGACATGGACGGCCGATTGGAGAGGACTGTGGCCGGAGCAGGCGTATCGAAGGGGCAACCGCTTTACACCTCGGAACAGCGCGCCCGGCGCGACGCTTCAGCTTGGACGATCGTTCAGGGCGTTCTTGCGCCGCTTCAGTTCTTCGTCTTCCTCGCCAGCCTGGTCCTGGTTCTGAGGTATCTCGGAACCGGCGCGGGGTACGAACTCGCCAGCCTGTCGGTCGTCCTAAAAACGCTCACGCTTTACGCCATCAT
Source organism: uncultured Hyphomonadaceae bacterium (assembly GCA_964472435.1). Classification (GTDB taxonomy): domain Bacteria; phylum Pseudomonadota; class Alphaproteobacteria; order Caulobacterales; family Hyphomonadaceae; genus CAYYNG01. Next base: position 5,368 of record CAYYNG010000086.1, read on the forward strand.
GGTCACCGGCGCGATCTGGGAGAAAGAGGTTTTCGGCCGGTATCTCTTCGCGCCGGCTTTCTTTTGGGAGGACGTGTTTTCGATGGCGGTGCTCGCGCTGCACACCGTCTATCTCGTGATGGCGGCGTTCGCGATCGGCGGGCCTGAGGCGCAGATGTATGTCGCCCTGGCCGCTTATGCGACCTATGTCGTGAACGCTGCGCAATTCGTGCTCAAGTTGCGCCAAGCTCGGCTCGAAAGCGCCCCTAGCGTCGCTCGGGGTTATGCATGACCGAGCTTCCGATCCGCCCGCTCCGCTCCTCGCCGTCAAGCATGGTTCCGGCCCTGCGGGAGCGGGGACAGCGCACCGTCTTTTGCGGGCTGACGAGCATCGTCTGGCTGCACAGGAAAATCCAAGACGCGTTTTTTCTCGTCGTCGGGTCGCGCACCTGCGCTCACCTCATCCAGTCGGCCGCCGGCGTCATGATCTTCGCCGAGCCCCGGTTCGCCACCGCCATTATCGAAGAGCGGGATCTCGCTGGAATGGCGGATGCGAACGAGGAACTCGATAAGGTCGTTGATCGCTTGTTGGCGCGGCGGCCCGATATCAAGCTCCTGTTCCTCGTCGGCTCCTGCCCGTCGGAGGTGATCAAGCTTGATTTAAGCCGTGCAGCGGCGCGCCTGTCGAAACGCCACGCGCCTTCGGTCCGGGTTCTCAACTATTCGGGCAGCGGCATAGAAACGACCTTTACACAAGGCGAGGACGCCTGTTTGGCGGCGATGGTTCAAGAGGCGCCGCCGCTCGCAGCGACGGACGGCCCCGCTCTTCTCGTCGTCGGGGCCCTTGCGGATGTCGTCGAGGATCAATTCCGCCGCACCTTCGAGGCGATGGGCGTCGGCCCCGTCGCGTTCCTGCCGGCGCGACGCGCCGAGGACCAGCCGGCGATCGGCTCCGGGACCCGCTATTTGCTGGCCCAACCTTTCCTGGGCGACACGGCGAAAGCGCTTGACGACCGCGGCGCGACGCGTCTGCCCGCGCCGTTTCCACTGGGCGTCGAGGGTACGACGGCGTGGCTGAAGGCCGCTGCGGATGCCTGGGGCGTCGATGGCGCGCGCTTCGACGCGGGCGTGGAGATGCCGCGCGCCCGGGCGCGACGGGCGCTTGAACCCCATCGCGCCGAACTCTCGCAGCGTTCCGTTTTCTTTTTTCCAGATTCCCAGCTCGAGGCGCCGCTCGCGCGCTTTCTCCATGATGAGATGGGCATGGCCTTGCTCGAGGTCGGTTCTCCCTATCTCCACGGCGATCTGTTGGCGCCCGAACTCGCGCTGCTGCCCGACGATACGCGGTTCAGCGAGGGGCAGGACGTCGATCGCCAAATGGATCGCTGTCTCGCCGTGCAGCCGGACATCACTGTTTGCGGTCTGGGGCTCGCCAACCCGCTGGAAGCGCAGGGCCTCACAACAAAATGGTCGATCGAGCTTGTGTTCACCCCGATCCACGGATTCGAACAGGCCGCCGATCTCGCCGAACTCTTCACCCGGCCGCTGGCCCGCAAGACGAGGCTCGTCGTTTGATGCAATTAACGGTTTGGACCTATGAAGGCCCCCCGCATGTCGGCGCGATGCGCGTGGCGACCGCGATGGAGCGCTTGCATTACGTTCTACACGCCCCGCAGGGCGATACGTATGCGGATCTTCTTTTCACAATGATCGAACGTCGCGACGCCCGGCCTCCCGTGACGTATACGACGTTCGAGGCGCGCGATCTCGGGGCCGACACGGCGGAGATCTTCAAGCGCACCTTGATCGAGGCCCATGAGCGTTTCCAGCCCGAAGCGATCATCGTCGGGGCGTCCTGCACGGCTGAGCTGATCCAAGACGATCCCGGCGGTCTCTCAAAGCGGCTCGGGCTCCCGGTTCCCGTTATTCCGCTTGAGCT